>DATLVW010000255.1:0-6390 GCA_035577085.1 Thermoanaerobaculia bacterium | reverse complement strand
TTCGTGCGCGACGGTGCCGATGAACGCGTCCTTGTATCGATTGGCGCTTTCGGCTTCCCGGAACAGCATGGCCGTGTCGATGGCGATCGCAGCGCGTTGCGACAACTCCTCGGCGAGTTGCAGGTCGATGGGCTCGTACTGTCGTCGCGACGACGAAAACGTGGTCGTTCCGAGAACCTTGTCGCGGACAATGAGCGGTACGCTGATCAGGGATCGCAGCCCGAGGGCGCCGATGAGCTGCGTGACTTTCGCCGCGGGACGGATGCCGCTCTCTTGCGAGTTGGCGATATCCGTCAGCAGCACCGATTTGCGCAGGCGGAGTGCCTGGGGAGCGCCGGGCGCGTTCTCCGGCTCGCTGAACGCTACCTGCTGGAACTGCAAGGCCAGATCGCGCAGGACGGGATTGGCATGCGACACGGTGAGGTGGCGGATCGAGCCGTCATCGTTGAGCAGGTCGACGGCGCACCAGTCGGCGAATGCTGCGGTGGACAGGCGCGCCAGCGACTCGAGCGTGGTTTCGTAATCAAGCGATGACGCCAGCAGCGCGCTAGCCTGCGACAGCATGTTCGCGGCGCGCGTGGCCTCCTCGGCGACGAGAACGCTTCGCTTGAGAACGTTGATATCGAGAACGGCGACGATGGCGCCGTCGATCTTTGCGTCCGAGGTGCGGTAAGCGCGGATGCGCAACATCCGCCAGTCGCCTTCCGAATTCTGCACTTCCACATCAGCCGGCGCAGCGGTCTCAATGACTGCGCCGGCGAGCTTCTCGAGAAGCGCCACGTCGAGCGTCGAGCGCGCGGTGCGAAGCGGCCGGCCGATAGCCTCCGAACGAAGGTTGAACAGCAATCCGGCCGTAAGGTTGAAGCGTCGCACCGTAAGGTCGCTGCCGACGAAAAGGATAGGGATCTCGACCGCGCCGAGGAGGTTCTCGATGTCGTCGTTGATCCGCACCAGGGCCGTGTTGCGGAGTCGGAGCTCGTCGTTGAGTGTGCTCAGCTCCTCGTTCGCCGACTGCAGCTCTTCCTTGGCGGTCTCCAGCTCCTCGTTCGTGCTGCGCAACTCTTCGTCGCTCGATTGCGCTTCCTCGGCGGCGGCCGCGGCCTCATCGGCCAGCTGCTCGCGATCGTCGATGGCGGCGGCCAGCGCATGGCGCAAGCCGTCGATCTCTTTCCGTTTCACGGACGATTCCGCTTTGCGCGTTGCCCCCTCCGGAACCGTGTGGAACACGATCCAGCAACGGTCGTGGCCCGGGAGGGAAGTGCCATACGGAATCACGTTGAACGAAATGCAACGGCGGCCTTCGTCATCCGTGACGAGGATGTCTTCCGCGCTGACCGTCATTTTTTCGCGGAATGCCTTGCGCACGGCCGGCCGCAGGACCGCCAGTACCTCGTGGTGACGGATCAGGCCGAAGAGGTTGAGCGAAACCTCGCCCGGCTCCAGCGCGAGGAACGGAGCAATCTCGCCGCGAATGCGCGTGATCTCCATCTGTTCGTTGATCAGCACTCCGGCCGGTGCCAGATGCGCGGCGAGGAAGGCATCATCTTCTTCGTGAGCTACGCCCGCCGCCCGGCGCGCGGACGGCGCGGAGGATGCCGTGGCAATGCTGGGATGGAGAGAGCGGGGCACGATGTCGAAGGTGGCCAGCGCGCCCGGCGCCTGGTTCTTGCGGTAAATCAGCGGCTTCGTCGACACGGCGCTGAGTTGATTGGTGGCGCGAAGATTCTCGGAGCTCCCGAGCATCAGGAATCCGCCCGGAGCGAGCGCGTACTGCAGGAGGGCCGCTGCTTTCTTTTGCAGCTCGGGATCGAAGTAGATCAGAACATTGCAGCAGGTCACGAGATCGATCCGCGAGTACGGCGGGTCGCGGGTGACATCGTGCGCGGCGAAGATACACAGCTCGCGCACCGCCTTCGAGATTTTGTAGCCGCCGGGCACTTGCGTGAAGAACTTCGCCAGACGCTCCTTCGACACGCCGCCCAGAGCCCGGTCCGTGTACGACGCCGCCCGAGCCTTGCGGAGCGACTGCTCGTTGATGTCCGTGCCGTAGATCGAGATTCGCGGAGGGTTTGGATCGCCATCGATGAACTCGAGCAGCGTGATGGCGAGGGAGTAGACCTCTTCGCCGGTCGAGCATCCTGCAACCCAGATGCGCACGCTGTGCTCCGAGTGGCGGTTCTGAACGACAGCGGGAAACACGATCGTCTTCAGCGCCTCGAAGCGCGTGGGCTCGCGGAAGAACGACGTGACGCCGATCAACAGGTCCTGATAGAGCGTCTCCACTCCTGCGCTGTCTTTCTCGAGCGACTCCGCGTAACTGGTCAGGTCTTCATGGTTGCCGAGGAGGACGCGACGGAGGATGCGGCGCTCGATACTGGCGCTCTTGAAGTGCGCGAAGTCGACCGGGTGCGTGGCGCGCAGTAGTTGGAGGATGCGCTCGAATTCGGGAGCGTCCGGCCGGGCGTGCGCCGCACTCTCGCGCGTTCCCTCGCGGCGGGCGATGCTCACGAGGCGGGCCGCGATACCGGCAGGCGGAAGAATAAAGTCCGCCGCTGCGGCCGCTGCTCGAGGCATCACGTCGAACTTTGCCGTCTCCGGACTCTGCGCAAAGGTAATGCCGCCGGCATCGCGAATGGCTTGAAGACCGGCCGCGCCGTCCGCGTCATTGCCGGAAAGCACGACCCCGATGGCGCGATTCGTCCGGTCCTGCGCCAGCGAGGACAAGAACGTGTCCATCGGACGATGCGGGACTTTCGGCATGCGAGGAGACAGCCGGAGAAGATTGGACTGAATCGTGAGCTCGGCATCGGGCGGGATGACGTAGATGTGATTGCGCTCGATGTGCATCCCGTCCGTGATTTCCTGCACAGGAATCGTGGTCGCGCCAGCCAGGATGTTGACGAGCATGCTGTCGTGGCGCGGGTCGAGGTGCTGCACCAGGACGAAGGCCAGCCCGCTGTCGGGAGGAATGGCGGTCAGCAGATCGAGAAACGCATCGAGTCCGCCTGCAGACGCGCCGATGCCGACGACCCGCAAGAGGTCCTCGGACGGGGAACGCTCAGCGTCATCCTGCGCGGGAGGAGCCTGTTGCTGCTTCCCACGTTGGACAGGGAGCTTGAGCCGCGATCGAGTAGCCGCCAATTCGCATCCTTTCAGGGATAGCCGTCTGAGGATGGAGGCAGTGGCGAACGCGCAGGTGGTTTGATGAAAAGCAGGGGAAACACGAGCGCGCCTGTCGCGACCGGCTGATCAGGCGTGTAAATAGGTAACCGGTTCAGCATACGCCGGCATTTCCGAGGTGATGACGAAACGAGGATCGGTTCCCCAAGTAATGGGTCAAGGCGCGAGTATGCATCTAGGTGCTCCTATCCTCGGCGAGCGGCACGGTTGCGCTCGAGTCGTCACCATAACTGCGAGGCAGGATCACGCGAAACGTCGATCCCCGGTTGGGTCCGGTCTCCAACTCGAGGCCGGCGTCCAGCAATTCACAAAGCCGTTTGACGATCGACAGACCGACTCCCTCGCCCGGCTGCTGATCCGGCGGGAGCGCCTTTGATTCGGATGGAAGAGTAGTGGCGGGAGCCATGTCGCGCCGCCGGTCGTTGCTCGTTGCTTTGGCTTCGTTGGACGCTTCCGTGGCTTCATGAAGTTCTTGCGCCAGCGGTGCGGCGTGGGCCTCGTCGATGCCCGGACCGGTATCCTGAACCGAGAATGTCCAGCGATCGGTGTCGCGCGTTTTATCAAGCCCCCACGTAACGGAAACGCCGCCGCGCTGCGTGTACTTCACAGCGTTGAGCAGCAGGTTCTGCAAAATGCGAATGACTTTTGGTTTGTCGCCTTCGACCGGCAGGGAGACCGGCCCGTCCATCTTCAGAAAGAGCCCTCGGTCGGTGGCCGCGGCCTGGGATGCCGTGCAGAAATCCCGCAGCAGCGCGGCGGCATCAAATGTCGAGAGGTCGCGCTGCTCGTGTCCGGCTTCGAGACGTGCCAGGCTGAGGAGATCGTTCAGCATCTCGTGGAGTGACGCGACGCTCTTGCTGAGCATGTCGGCAACTTCTACCCGTATCGGCTCCGGCATTTCTGCTCCGGCCGCATTGAGCAGGGTTGCGGCGCCTTTGACGACCGTCACGCTACCGCGAAGGTCGTGCGCTGCAATCCGCCACGCCTCCGCACGCGAACGCTCCATCGCATGCAACGCCGTCAGTGCGGTCTCGAGATCGTTGACGTGTCCGGCCGATTCGCTCTGTTGCAGGCGGCCGTACTGCGTCGCGCTTCCGGTGACGCCATCCGCACACAACTTTGCCCAAGCCAGGCGCACCGCGGGCATCACGGCTGGATCGAGACCGGGGTGCGCCGCGGCGTAGCGCTCCAGCTCGGCCGCGACACTGATCTGCAGATATCCCCATTCACGAATCAGCTCGCTCAATTGATATCCCTGCTGCCAGCGCTGCATGCCGTGATTGAAGACCTTCTCGTTCTCGATCTGTTGGGTCTCGAGGTCTGGCTCATCCGGCCACGAATTGATCGTTCGCGCCAGACAGTCAAGAACGGCGGGAATGTGATCGTTAAACTGCGCACGCGAGAGTGACGACGCAACGTTACGGCCCGGCACCCGTTCGCCGTACGCGCGCCATGCTTCGAGGATTGCGTCGCGCCGGCTGAGCAGTGTCGAGGCGAGGACGCTCATCTGCTCTCGGGCAGAATTGCCGGAAAACAGCAGGTGGATGCCGTTGGCGTTGTCGGTCATGGCGGTGGCGCGTTTTTGCTCGGGCATACGGCTCCTTCCGGTCTTCCCGGAAGGTACGTCTGCTTCGCAGATCGAGCGAGGAGCTCTACGTTCGGGCGGATATCTTTAGATCAGTGCAAGAACGCGCCCACGACCGCTCGTTGCGTTCTTTTGAGCGAAATTACAACGGATGAGGCGAAAGTGGCCCCGCTATTGCGATGGACAGTTGGTGAGCAACACCTAAAGGGGAGGCACCAAATGTTCAGTACAAAGATCTTGTCTCGTAATATGGCGCTCGCCGGAGCATTCACGTTCCTGCTGGGTTCGTCCGCTTTTGCGCAATATGGTAGCTATCCGGGGACATATCGTGCCGCCGATCGCGGATACGCAAACCGGGTCGTCGAGGGGACTGTCGCATCTGTCGCGGTCGCTCGTTACGGTGAGCGCATCCGCCTGACGAATGGTATGGATCTGGTCGTTCCAAACTCGGTCACGGCCGTCAATCAGGGTAGGCGCTACGGCGCGGCCACGCTCCTGCCAGGCGACGTCGTCCGCATGACCGTCTATAGCCGCGAAGGCGACGGACGCGACGCGCGAGTTCTCTCGTTCGAGCTTCTGCAGTCGAATTCCAATTCGTACTTCGGCAACGATCGGCGGATGAGCGGGACGATCGTCTCCTTTGACCGCCGCAACCGTTCGATGGTCGTGCAGACAGACCGAGGCCGTACCGTCTCTGTCGACCTCAGCACGTACAACGGCCGTATGAGCTGGGATACCTTCCGCCGCGGCGACCGCGTCAGCATCACCGGACGCATGGACCGTGGAAACGTGTTTGTCGAGGACATCCGCGTCGACAATCGCGACCGGGATGACCAGTACGATCACCGCAGGTAAGTCTCAGCTGTTTTGAATCATCGTCAGCGTGCACCCTCACCGCGAGGGTGCACGCTTTTTTGTGGCTGTATTGCGCCTGTCGCCTTTTCTCGCATCCGGCGGCACTTCATTGGATGGGCGGAACAGCCACCAGAGTGCGAAGCCCGCTCCGAATACGCCGATGAGGCTGTAGAAATGAGCGCCCGCTCCCCAGAAGTTCCGCGCGAATGGTCCGTAGTTTCGTTGGCTCCATGGCCCAAGCCGCAACGCATAAATCGACTCGACGTTCACAATGATCGCCCCGATGTGCACCGCGACGAGCGCGACGCTTGCCAGCAGGAAGCCCACGATGTTGCGGTCACTGATGGGCCGCCTGGCCACTGCAAAGAGCGTCGTGAGCAGGACGATGTTTGCCGTCAGGTCCATGAGCGTCAGGCCGGGCCGCGGTGATGACCGCGGGAAGTCATCGCGGTCGATCGTCAGGTCCGTTCCGCCGGCGATCAGGCGCGTGACCGCGGGCCGCTCCACCATCCGGATCAACGGTTCGGTCACCGTGGCCAGCAGCCGTGCGTAGGGCGTTGACAGTCCCCACCACAACGCCAGCCCGAGCACGAAACCGGCCGCGCCTTTAGCGAGATTTGGCCAGAGGTCTTTCAGCAAACTTCCAGCTCCAGAGAACGAACATCGAGATGGCGGCGAGAATGATGAGCGACTGCCAGACGGCAACGTGGAAAAGGTCGAACACCTGCCGGTAGTGCTCGCCGAGCCAGAAGAGAGAGCTGAGGCGGACG
>DATLVW010000254.1:0-4172 GCA_035577085.1 Thermoanaerobaculia bacterium | reverse complement strand
TCGGCTTGGGCAATCTGATCTACCTGTACGATGACAACGACGTCACGCTGGACGGCGACAAGCGTCTCTCGATGTCCGAGGATGTGAAGAAGCGATTCGAGGCCGCGCACTGGCACGTGCAGAAGATCGACGGCCACGATCGCGACGCTGTCCGCAAGGCCATTCGCAAAGCGCAGAAGGTGACCGACAAGCCGTCGATGATCATGGCCAAGACGGTGATCGGGTTCGGGAGTCCGAAGTTTCACGGCACCTCGCGCGCGCATGGCGAGCCCCTCGGCCCCGAGGAAGCAGCGGCGACGAAAGCGGCGCTCGGCTGGCCCGCCGAACCGGCGTTCCTCATTCCTGACGAAGTGCAGGCCGAGTTCACGCGCAAGGTGAAGAAGCTGGCCCGCGCGAGGAAGCAGTGGGACAAAGGGATGGCCGAGTGGCGCGCGCGCAATCCGCAACTGGCCGCGGAGTGGGACGGCTACTGGTCGCACACGCTGCCTGAGGGCTACGAGTTGCAGTTGGCCGAGGCGGGGAAGACCGACAAGCCGATCGCGACGCGTGAGCTGTCGAATCAGGTCATCCAGAAGATCGGCGACATCGCCCCGTTCGTCGTCGGCGGCGCGGCTGATCTCGCGTCATCGACGAAAACGAACTTCAAGAATGGCGGATCGATCGAGCGCGCGAAAGACGACACGAACGATCCGCCGCCGTTCGATGAGTTCAAGGGGAAGAACCTGCACTTCGGCATCCGCGAGCATTCCATGGGCGCGGAGATCAACGGGATTACGCTGTACGGACCGCTGCGCGCGCACGGCTCGACGTTCCTGATCTTCTCGGACTACATGCGCCCGGCGATCCGGCTGGCCGCGCTGATGAAGATTCCGTCGATCTTCGTCTACACGCACGATTCCGTCTTCCTCGGCGAAGACGGTCCCACCCATCAATCGGTCGAGCAGCTCTTTTCGCTCCGTCTGATCCCGAACATGACGCTCTTCCGTCCCGCCGACGGCGTGGAGACGGGGATGGCGTGGGCGTACGCGATCGGCAGCAAGCACGAGGGGCCGACGCTGCTCGTGTTCACGCGCCAGAAGGTCGACATCATCCCGCACGGCGCCGATTTCGATCCGCACCAGATCTGGCGCGGCGCGTATGTGCTCGACGGTTACGCCGACGGCGACTTCACGTTCATCGCCACCGGCTCGGAAGTGACGCTGGCCGTCCGCACCGCCGAGCTGTTGCGCCAGGAGGGCGTGCGCGCCCGGGTCGTCTCCGCGCCGTCGCTCGACCTCTTCGATCGCCAGGACGCCGCCTACCAGAACGAGATCCTCGGCGACCGCAGCCGCATCGTGGCCATCGAAGCCGGCCGCTCCTCCGGCTGGTACAAGTACGTAAACCACGACGCCCTGATCATCGGCATCGACCGCTTCGGCGCGTCGGCGCCGCTGGCAGACATCGAGAAGCACCTCGGCTTCACGCCCGAGGCGGTGGCGGAGAAGGTGAGGGGGTGGAGGAAGCCAGCCTAGAGACCTGGTAAACCCTTGTCACCACAGAGACACAGAGGACACAAAGGGGTTCTTTAACTCTGTGTCCTTTGTGTCTCTGTGGTGCACTTTGCTTCTCATCATCTGAGTACGCGACCGCTACAATTCGCCCATGCGCATTCAAGCTGCCGTCGTCACGATCTTCCTCGCCGCCACATCCGCCTTTGCCAACTTCCGCGAGTTCACCGATGTGCCGAAGAATCCCGCGCTTGGGCTCGCGGTGCAGCATGCCGCGGAGCAGACGCTGAAGGATTTTCCGAAGCTGACCGCGGACAACCTCGCCATCAGCATCATCGACGTCACGAAGGACTCGACGGTCGATCGCGGCGACTGGCATGGTGATGCGCCGTTCTATCCGGCCTCGGTCGTCAAGCTCTACATCATGGCCGAGGTGTTTCATCAGCACCTCGAGGGGGATCCGGAAGTGGCTCGGGCGCTCGGCGAGATGATCCGTATCTCCGACAACGATGCCACCGCGTTTCTCATCGACGTCATCAGCGATACGGCTCCCGGATCGAATCTCGAAGGGCGCGCGCTGAACAAGTTCATGGAGAAGCGGCGCGTCGTGAACAAATGGTTTGCGTCGATGGGCTATGACATCAGCGCCATGGCCAAGCCCTGGAGCTTCGGACCGTTCGGACGCGAGAAGCAACTCCTCGGCGGCGATGCGCGGCCGAACCGCAACCGATCGAGCGCCAATTCGTTCGCTTCGCTGCTGCTCTGGATCGTGCGCAAGCGCGCCGTCACGCCCACTGCCAGCGACAAGATGCTGGCGCTGCTGGAGCGTCCGCTGAACCCACTTCGCGCCGATGAGAATCAGGTCAAGGAGTTCATCGGCGAGTCATTGCCGCCAGGTTCGAAGGAGTGGTCGAAAGCGGGATGGACCTCGGAAGTCCGCCACGACGCCGCCTATATCGAGCTTCCCAGCGGACGAAAGCTGATCCTCGTCATCATGACGCGCGGCACCGCGGACGACGTCAAGCTCATCCCGGCGATTGCGAAGAGCGTGCTGTCCGAGGTGCAGTAACAGGCCGCGGGCAGCGTGGTAACCTCATCCGCACACGCATATGGAATGGTGGTTCTGGGTTCTCGCCGCATTTCTTCTGCTCACGATCGAGTTCTTCGCGACGACCGCGCATGTCGGGTTCTTCGCGGTCGGGGCGTTTCTCGTGGCCATTCTCGTCGGTCTGGGATTTGACATTCCGCTGTGGGCGCAGCTACTTATCTTCGCCATCTCGTCCGTCGTGCTGCTCGTCTTCGTGCGTCCGATCGTCGTGCGCAAGCTGGGACTCAGCAAGACCCACGTCGTCGATACGATGGTCGGCGAGCAAGCCATCCTTCTCGGCGATCTGGCAGTGGCGGGTGAGGGAAAGGCGGAGATGCGTGGCAGTACCTGGACCGCGCGGAACGTCGGAGAAATAGCGCTTCTCAAAGGACAACGCTGCGTCGTGGAGAAGGTCGTCGGTCTGACCATCTACGTGCGCGCGTCGTAAACAACATCAACGGAGGCCGTCATGACCGTTATCGTCGCGTTCGTCGTCGTCATCTTCGCGCTCATCATGATCAGCCGTATTGCGCGTGTCGTTCCGCAGCAGAACGCGTGGGTGGTGGAGCGGCTGGGCAAGTATTCGTCGACGCTGGAGCCGGGCTTTCACATCCTCGTGCCGTTCCTCGACAACGTCCGCTACAAGCATTCGCTCAAGGAAGTGGCGATGGACGTGCCGGAACAGGTCTGCATCACGCGCGACAACGTGCAGGTGGCGGTCGACGGCGTGCTCTATTTCAAAGTGCTCGATCCCGCGCGCGCGTCGTACGGGATCTCCGACTACACCTTCGCCATCTCGCAACTCGCGCAAACGAACCTGCGCAGCGAGATCGGCAAGATCGAGCTCGATCGCACGTTCGAAGAGCGCACGAACATCAACCTCATGGTCGTGAGCGAAGTCGACAAAGCGTCGGAAGCGTGGGGCGTGAAAGTGCTCCGCTACGAGATCAAGAACATCAATCCGCCGAAGGATGTGCTGGCAGCGATGGAGAAGCAGATGCGCGCCGAGCGGGAAAAGCGCGCCACGGTGCTGCAATCGGAAGGGCAGCGCGACGCGTCGATCAATCAGGCCGAGGGCGACAAGCAGCAGGTCATCAAGGCGTCGGAAGCGAAGAAGCAGCAAGCGATCAACGAGGCCGAGGGGCAGAGCGCGGCCATCGAGTCAGTCGCTGTCGCCACCGCGAACGGGATCAAGGCCGTAGCCGAAGCGATCAAGACCGCGGGCGGATTCGAAGCAATGCAGCTCCGCCTCGCCGAGGAGTACATCAAACAGTTCGGCGAGCTGGCCAAAAGCGGCAACTCGATGATCATCCCCGCGAACCTGAGCGACGTCGGCTCGATCATCGCCATGGCCACGAGCGTGTTCAAAGGCGCGGCAGGCGATGCAAAGGTGCCAATCCGGCCGGCGGTGGATTCAACGCGGGGGTAATCCTCGTTAGGTGCACAGCGTTGCAGTCGTGTCATCCTGAGTCGCCGGAGCCGCCGACTTTACGCTGCACTCACCCCCCGACAGGCATCGGCGGCGTAGGACGATCGAAGGATCTCAAACTTCGTTGATCGTGTTCGTCCGGCGCGAGCGATTCTCATCAATGACGCTC
>DATLVW010000253.1:0-5695 GCA_035577085.1 Thermoanaerobaculia bacterium | reverse complement strand
ACTCGGGTCGGATGTATCGGCGAGCGAGAGGACGAGGTCGAGCCTGCCGTCGCCGTCAAAGTCCGCAGCGGCGAGGGCTCCGGTGTTGGTTTCGTAGTAGCAGTCGTAGATGTTGTCCCGAACGTATGTGATCGTTCCAATGCCGCTCGATGTGTCGGAGAAGAAGTCGCACGAAGTAGACCCCACGATGTCGGGGACGGCGTCGCCCGTGACGTCAGCCGTTGTGAGAGCCTCGGTCGTGCCGTAGCTGTCGTACCGCAACGGATCGCCGAAGTTACGCCCGCCGAGATTGCGGATGATCGCCAGGTCGTAATAGCGCCCGACGATCAGGTCGGTCAGACCTGTGCCGTCGATCTTCTCGGCGCGCAGAAGGTTCGGCTGATAGAGTCCCCAGATCGTCTGCGGGCTTTCGAATGTTCCGTCCCCGTGTCCGTAGAATGCGTCGTAACCATAGCTGGCGGTGTATCCAACGACGGCGTCGAGGTTGCCGTCGCCGTCGAAGTCTCCAGTGACCATTGCCCGCGCGTTGGCGGCGATCGGGGTCCGGGACAATTCGACGAAGTGTCCCGTGCCGTCGTTCGAGAAGACGACCAGCACTCTTGCCGCGGGATCGTAGGCGATGAGATCGATCGACGACCCAGCGTCGAAACGACCCGAGGACAACTGTACAGGAACGATCGTGATCGGACTCTCGATGGCAGACCCGAATGTGCCGTCGCCGTGCCCCGGTAACACGAACAGGGACGACGCCCCGGCAAACGCAAGATCCATTTTGCCATCTCCGTCGAAATCCTCGGCCACGATGCTTCCCTGGATCGTGCCTGTGTAAACCACGACAGGCACTGTGAAGTGACCGGTCCCGTCGTTCCGGAGCACGAAAATCTCAGTGAGCGTGTTGCCGGCGATGTCCGGCTTCCCATCGCCGTCGAGATCCGCCGCGATGACGAAGTCTGCCGTGCGCGATGTCGAATACGTCGGCGACCAGTAAGGGATCAGGCAACTGGCCCGGGCCCCCGGCACCACGCTGACCGCGAGGAGCACGAGCGCAAGAAGGCGGCTCAGCCTCGCGACCCTGGTGTCCCGGGCGTTACAAAGGGATTCCTGTAGAAGGACCAACTGGGCGTCATTCTACCAAGAGTACCGTCTGCTTTGTGGAGCGAGTGGGGCCACACCTTCGCACTTCGGTCGTTCCGCATTATTTTCGCGTAAGTTTCGGTCTGGGAGTGACTTACGGCTTGGACACGATTCGGGGCACTGTGGTCTGCGAGAATCCGGTAAGTGAGCAAGCGATGTGTTTGCAAGAACTTAGGCGCGGAATCGAGCCTGAGCGCATGGGCGATGTCTTTCCGGCGTAGTTGACGGAAGTCAATGAAGCTGCGCGAGTTATGGTCGCGTTCGAGGAGATTGGCGATAACCGAAGGTGTGACCCTGACCTGCCTTGGTCTCTACTACCCGCGAAACAAGCGACCCATGGACGAAAGTCACGCGTAGTACACACCCTTCATGCCCTCCTTGCAATCTTCGTTTTGTTGGTGTGCTCTCCCATCGCGCTCGATTGGAGGGGTTGCGGTGAGAGCTCGTGCAGCGGTCCCTCCTGCGCGACCACAGTGATGCAGGCGCCGCCGAAATCGGCAGTGAGCGGGATCGATGCAGCATCCGGCCGGTGCTGTCCAACGTCCAGCCGGACGTGCGCGGCGCTCAGCCGGACATGTGCGGCGCTCAGCCGGAGGTGCGCGGCGTCCAGCCGGACGTGCGCGGCGTTCAGCCGGACGTGTGCGGCGTCCAGCCGGACGTGTGCGGCGTCCAGCCGGACGTGTGCGGCGTCCAGCCGGATGTGTGCGGCGCTCAGCCGGATGTGTGCGGCGTCCAGCCGGACGTGCGCGGCGTTCAGCCGGATGTGTGCGGCGTCCAGCCGGACGTGTGCGGCGTCCAGCCGAATCTGTGCGGCGTTCAGCCGGCGCGGACAGTCATCGGGCGCGCACGGGAAGTCATTGAGAGTACGGGGACAGTTGAGTCTTCGCGGATCGTCATGACCTCGGTATGAGCCAATAACTCAATCCACCGCGACGCCGCCCCACTTGACATCCCCCACCAGGCTCTGCTGCAATACGCGGCCTCGTGCGGCTGGCTTGCCAGCTTCTCGAGACTGGAGCCGGCGCTCGTGAGAGTCCCACGCTCCTGGCGGCCAACGGGTGAGAACGACGGCGCTGGAAAGTGCGACTGGTCTCATCCCTGCGGGAGTTGAGTGGTGCTCCTCCTGCCGCGGGCTCTCGAAGTGCGCGCACTTCGGGAAAACATCAACCGGAAGAGCGGCGCGTTGCCGTCTTTTCCAGCCGGTGGCCGCCTGCACTCGTGCACAAGTGCTCGTCGTTCCCTCCGGCCTTAACAACTATTTGTTCTGAGGAGAACGAAATGAATGCAAATCAGGAAACCATGAATCCGTCTGCCGCCGCGGACCTTCCACAGGCGGCTCCCACATTGTCCCCCGAGGGGGTCGTCGACCAGTTGCGCGCCACGTGCGCGCAGATCGGCGAAATAACGCCGTTGACCGTTGCGCAGCGAAGAGCACTGCGCGGGCGCATCCGTACGTCCAATCCGATCGAGCAGGCGTCGATCAACGTCCTCGGTGCGCTCGACAACGTCTCGCAGGCGGTCGGCCAGCAGGCTGACGCCGTGCGCCAGTTGCAGGACGAGACCAACCGCTGGACGGCGGTGGAGGACGAGTTGCGGACGATGCTGAACGGCATCTCCGGGGCGAATCTCATTCGGCGCTATCGCATTTCCCTCATCGCCGGGCAGGCGTACAACATCGGCTCGCAGTTGGCGCGCGATCCGGCCAACGCCGTTCTCGTGCCGCATGTGCAGGAGGTCAAGCGCTTGAGGAGCTTCCAGCGCCGTCACAAAAAGGCGTCGTCGGCTCCCGGCTCGCAGCAGTCTCCGGAACCCGGGGTGCCGCCTGTGGCGTCCGACAGTCCGCAGATGTAAGTGATCGGAGTGAGTGAGACCGGGCGCGCAAAGGCGCGCCCGGTCGTTTCCCCCCGCCGAGGAGTGCGGGCGTCTCGCCCGCGGCCATCGGGGCGTCCCGCCCCGGTGGTTGAACCCGACGCGAGTTCATGATCGCCGCGCTCGGCGTCTCGGAGTCTCGTGATGAGCTCCTGACTCTTATTGCCCGGGGACATACGTTGGGTCGCCGCTCTTCGCGTCGATCAGCGACAGGTACGCTGTGGCTCGTCCTTCGCCGGATACGGCGCGCACGCTGATGCGTGCGTTGAAGGTCTCGGCGAGGCCAAGTGTGGAGAGCAGCGAGTCGATCTGTCGGAACTCGTTCGGACCGAGCTTCACTTCGAGCAACGCCGGGTCGTTGTGACCGGGCTGGAAGACCGACACCTCCAGCGTTACCGCGTTTCCGCTCACCTCGGCGAAGCCGACGTTGGATCGATATTGCCCGGACTCCTCCACTTGCAGGATCTGCAGTGGGCGTGAGCCGGCCGCCACCGCCTCTTCCGGCGTGACGGCGGGGATGAATTGCCCATAGGCTCCCTGTCCTGTGTCGTTGTATGTGCGTGCGGTGACGACCAGACGGGACGGAACGGCGCTCGAAACATGCAGCGCGCCGGCGTCCTGCGAGATCCCGAAGAATGACGTGAGCACGCGATCGAGCTGCTGCACTCCGCCAGCGGCGAGCGAAATCGTCCGGGTTGCCGCCGGGCCGCCGTTCCTCGAGTAGAACGCGAGTGTGAGATCGACGGGGTCTTTTCCGGCATTGAAAACGCGCACGTCCGTCCGCCAGTTGCTCGATCCGCCGGTGAGGTCGGCCACTCCGGGCAGGACCCACGTCCTGTCGCCGGCGCCGGCGATGGTCACCGGGGGCACGAGCAGCGGGTCGTTGGTGTCGTTGTCGATGACCGAGGCGTAGGCGGTCACTCTGCCGGTGCCCTTGGTGACCTCCACTTCGATGCGGCCGTCGTCAAGGGCGATGCCGTGCTCCTTGAGGACTTCATTGAGTTGGGTGTGCTGCCCGCCGTTCAGATCGACGTTGAAGTCGCCCCGTTTCGTACCTGTCGAGTCGAAGATGCGTACCTGGACCGAGACCGGTTCGCCGGAGCCTTCGACCAAGCCGAGGTTTGTGCGGTACTTATCCGACTGCGCGATCTGCTGCAGGGAGAGGACGGCTCCCTGGGAGACGAAATTCGCATAGGGGACAGCCGGAATGTACTGTCCGTACGTAGCTCCGTCGGCCGTCACGGCGAAGGTGCGGGAGGAAGCGAACGTAATTCTGTTCGCCAACCCGCTGGCAGGAGCGCTCGACGTCGACGTGTCGATCTCCGTCAGAGGACGGATCTCCAGCGTACCGCTCGAGGTCAGGCCGCCAAACCACGTCGTCACGATGTCGTTGAGCGCAAGCGTGGCGCCCGGCTCGATCGAGACGTTCGTGGTCTGCCCCTGGCTGAGGCCCGGCAGGCCGGTGGGAGTGAAGTTGATCTCGTACTTGATCGCTTGTGCCGAGGTGTTGGTGACACAGACGTCCGACTGATAACGAACGATGAAATTCTTCACATTGGCCACGGCGGGGATGGTCAGCGAGTCGGGTGGCGGCGTGCTCTTCGGTTTCGTGGTGACGCCGGAAATGTTGCTGACCGTGATCGGCACACTGATGGGTGGAGGGTTCCCGAGCGCGGCCCGCGAGCCGGCCGGCGCGGCCGTGGTGATGACGACAGTGCCGGTGCTCGCGCCGGCAGGGAGACCGGCAGTGTGCGCGACCGCGAGCAGCGTCTGGCCTCCAGGCGGCACGATGCCGCTCGCGGGCGTGACGGTTATCCAGGGTGCCGAGGGCGTGGCGGTGAAGCTCAACCCCGCGAAATCCGCGGTGATATTCAGGGTGTACTGGACATCCGTAGGATCGCTCAGCAACGCCGCACCGGCGGCTCCGGTCCGCGGCAGGACGATCACCACGGCAGACGGCGAGAACGGACCGCTACTCGGCAGCACGCATTCAGTATCGATCGCGGACACGCGCACGTAGCGCGCGGCCGGCACGTTGCTTTCGTTGGTGAACGTGAACGGCAGTTCCCGCGTGGTGATGATCGAAGAGCTCGTGGACGCCAGCGGGAATAGCGGGTCGCTGGAGATCTGGACGACATAGGCGGTCGCGCCGGCGACGAACGTCCACTGAATCCGTGCGGTGACGCCGGAGGAGATCTGCCCCGGCGCGGTGAGAAGCGGCGGATCGAGGGGCGTACAACTCGAGGACGGCGCGATGACGGCAAAGCGGCTCTCCGCGGAGTCGAGCGCACCGCAAGCTTCGGCGAGGTGGGCGCGCACCCGCCAGCGCTGCTCGTCCGGCGGTACGGAGATGCCGGGGGCACGTGGAGACGTTGTCGTCGCAGCCAGCACGCCGTCGACGTAGAGCTCGTACGACGTCGCCCCGGGCACCGCGCGCCATTCGAACGAAACCGGCGACGTGAGCCGTTCTCCCTCGGCAGGCGCGATGAGCAGCGGCCGCTGACTCGTGCATTCGGGCGGCGCCGTGTACGTGAAGGTTTGATGGGCGGATTCGGTCGCGGGGCAGCCTCCGAAGATTGCGCGCACGTACCACTCCAGGCGCCCAAGCGGTACGGTCGCGGTGAACGACGTGTCCGAGGTGACACGAATCAGCGTCGGCACGCCGCCTGCCGGTGCAAGCCACAGCTCGTAC
>DATLVW010000252.1:0-2844 GCA_035577085.1 Thermoanaerobaculia bacterium | reverse complement strand
GTACCACTGGGACACCGACCGTGTACCACTGGGACAGCGACCGTGTACCACTAGGACACCGACCGTGTACCACTGGGACACCGACCGTGTACCACTGGGACACCGACCATGTACCACTGGGACACCGACCGTGTCCCACTGGGACACCGGCCATGTACCACTGGGACACCGACCGTGTCCCACTGCAGCAAATGCTGGAACCTCGGTGCGCACGTGGGCACCCCCTGTGTCACGCTGCGCGCGCATGTTGCTGGCAGCGTTACAGTTCGATGTATCCCCAGATTGCCTCTGCGGTTCATGCTTCCGCCCGGTTACTACGCGTTTGCGATGTCCGCCACGATCTCGTACGAGCGAAGCCGCGCCGCGTGATCGTAGATCGCCGACGCCACGATGACCTCATCGACACCGGTCCGCTCGATGAACCCGGCCAGTCCTCGGCCAACCGTATCGCGGGAACCGGCGAATGAGCAGGCCAGCATCGCAGACGCCTGCAGCTTCTCCTGGGGCGTCCAGTACGTCTCGATGTCGTCGATCGGCGGCGGCAGACGTCCACGTGTTCCGCGGAAGATGTTCGCGAACGACTGTTGCGCGGAGGTGAAAAGGCGGCGCCCCTCGGCATCGGTCTCGGCGGCAAAGACGTTCACGCCGGCCATCGCATAGGGACGATCGAGCTGGCTCGACGGCTTGAATCTCGCGCGATAGATCGCCAGCGCCTCCATCAACGCTCCCGGCATGAAGTGCGAAGCGAACGCGTAGGGGAGCCCGAGCTCCGCCGCGAGCTGTGCACCGAAAAGGCTCGAGCCCAGAATCCACAGCGGGACGTTGAGACCGGTGCCCGGCACGGCTTGAATGAGCTGTCCCTCGCGAAGTGGTGCAAAGTACGACTGAAGCTCGATCACGTCCTGCGGGAAGGTGTCGGAGCTGACCGGTGAGACGCGCAACGCACGCAACGTGCGCTGATCGGTTCCCGGAGCGCGCCCGAGCCCGAGGTCGATGCGGTCCGGGTAAAGCGAGGCGAGCGTTCCGAACTGCTCGGCGATCACCAACGGCGCATGATTCGGCAACATGATCCCGCCCGCCCCGACGCGGATCGTGCGCGTCCCCGCCGCGACATAGCCGATGACCACCGCCGTCGCCGCGCTGGCGATCCCGATCATATTGTGATGCTCCGCGAGCCAGAAACGCCGGAAGCCCCACCGCTCCACATGCCGCGCCAGATCGATCGTGTTCCGCAACGCATCCGAGGGCGTGGAGCCGGCAGTGACAAACGCGAGATCCAGAACGGAGAAGGGCGTCGGCATCGGTCAGGAGCAGTGCAAGAAGATCACCGGGGGGATTGTTCACTTGCGCTCAGTCCAGATTCACCGCGGCATTGCCATGAACTGCGTCGCGCGAAGCGTGCAACTGCTCTCGACTCGTCCATCGAGCGAAAACATCGATGGCCGTGCTGCGAAGTCGTAGACGCGGTAGAGCGAGTAACGGTCGTGGTTCTCGGTTGAGAAAGAAATCTCGCTATCGGTGATGTAAAACGGAGTCATTGGTCCGAGCTGCGTGGTCTTCACTTCGATGAATCGATCGCGGCCATCAGCAGTGAAGGAGAGGACGTCATAGCCCAATCCGTCGCCAATCGTGGCTGCAACATGCTGCACTCGTTGCGCGAGCGTGTCGCATCCGAGGGAGCTGAGTCGCGCGCGCTCGTAGCTGACAACCAGTGCCTCTCCTCCAAGCCCGATGGCGATTTCGCGATTCAAGCGCGAGGTAATCGATCGTTCGTGCCTGCCTTCTCCGTTTCTGTGAAGCAAGGGCAAGACGTGCTGACTCTAGTAGGTCGGGCGGTTTTGTCATCAAGGAGAGCATGTTGCCGATCCTTGGAGGCGGAACCACTGCCTCGGCGAATTCGACGGCGAGATGCCGCAGCGCCGCGTCGCCGTCCAGGCGATCGAGGACTACATCGCTGAGTAAGCCTTGATATTGCGATGCCGGCTTGTATCCGCGAATGTAAGGATGCCCGGCTTCGATCAGAATGGCACTGATGTTCTGATGCTTTATCTCGATCGATCCATCGGACCGGCCGCGGAGCAGAGGCTTCAGCGCCCGGCGATGCGCGCTCTTGTTGTAAGGAACGCCGCGCAACTCTTGCTCAAGCATCGAGAAGTAGTCCGCGACGATCGCCTCTACCTCGAGCTCGTTCCAGTCCTGACCAGATGCCACGAAGCCAGGATAGCAGCCGCTCCATCGCGAGACTCGATCGGGTTTCTGGTTCAAGCCGTTGGAACTATCGGGCCAGATCCAACCACCGAGGCGGGACGCCCCGATGGCCGCGGGCGAGACGCCCACACTCCTCACCGCGCACGTCGCAAGGAGTGCGGTCGTCTCGACCGCGGGCACTCGGGCGTCCTCGCCCGAGTGCTGCCAGGGCGGAGGTCAAAATTCGGCGACGCTCTTGCCCGCGTGAAGGGCGGCTTTGCAGTTTCTGCCGCGCAAACTCCTAGGCTGGCCGCCAACTTCGACCGCACGAGAGGCAACTGACGCCTCCTGCATCGGCTATCTCGGAGTCGGTGAGCTCGCGGCCGAGGGCCTGTCTGTCTCGTTCGGCGCAGTCGAGACAGCGGATCTCATCTTCTTCTCGGAAGCCGTAATCTGCGGCGTCGATCGTCCACCACGGGTAGTCCATAAAACCCTCGGTCTGATGAGTCGAGCCACCTCGGCGTCAAGGCCGGAACTCGGGACGGACATTGTCCCTCGGATAGAAAGCCTTCACTCCGATGCAGCCCCCAAGGGTGGGTCATCCTCTGCCTCACTGTTCACTTTGTGAACCCGCCCTGACGCCCTTAAGGGTCAGTA
>DATLVW010000251.1:0-4188 GCA_035577085.1 Thermoanaerobaculia bacterium | reverse complement strand
TCCGTCTGCCGCGCGAGACGATCTTCATCATCGATGGCTCCGGCTCGATGGAAGGCGCGTCGATGGAACAGGCCAAAGCGGCGCTGCTGCTCGCCCTCGACGATCTAACACCGAGCGACACGTTCAACATCATCGACTTCGATTCCGAGGCTCGTCCGCTGTTCAAGGAGAGCAGCGCGGCCGACGGACCTTCGATCGCGGCGGCCAAACAGTTCGTCGGAACGATTACCGCGGACGGCGGGACCGAGATGATGAGCGCGTTGCGCATCGCGCTTCCGGAGAAGACGAATACGCCGTCGGGCACCGTGCGCCAGGTGATCTTCATGACCGACGGACAGGTCAGCAACGAGCAGGAGCTCTTCTCCTTCATTCACAGCCGCCTTGGCGAGAGCCGTCTCTTCACCGTCGGTATCGGTGCCGCGCCGAACTCGCACTTCATGCGCAACGCGGCGCGCTTCGGCCGCGGCACGTTCACCTACATCGGCGACGTGCAGCAGGTGCAGGAGAGGATGTCGGAGCTGTTCGCGAAGCTCGACGCGCCGGTGATGACGTCGATCGAGATTCACAGCAGCGATGCGACGACGGAAGCGTGGCCGGAACGCGTGCCGGATCTGTATCGCGGCGAGCCGCTCGTGGTTACGTTGCGCGTGCGTGATCCCGGTACCAAGTTCACGCTTCGCGGCCACATCGGCAATGACGTTTGGACGAAGGAGCTGACGCTGCCTGCGCCGGGCGAGCCGGAAGGAATCGCGAGACTGTGGGGCCGCGAAAAGATCGAGTCGCTGATGGACCATCTCACCGACGGCAGCGATCCGAAAGGTATCGAAGCGGCGGTGATCGCAGTGGCGCTGCAAAACCATCTCGTGTCGCAATACACAAGCCTCGTCGCCATCGACCAGACGCCGCAAGGACTGAATCCATCGTGCAAGCCCGAACTGATTCCGGTCGACAACACGGTGACGGATCCGCAGCAAGGCACGCTGCCGCAAACGGCAACCCCCGCAGCGCTGATGCTGATGATCGGACTGGCGTTGGTGGCGGTGGCGGGTATGGCTTTGAGGTTGATGAGATAGGGAGTAGGGGGTGGGGTGTGGGGGGTGGAGTTGAACATGTCTGATTTAGTCATTCGACTCCGCTTTCCGCTCTCCGCCGCCCCGCGCTCGTCTTTCTAATCTCCCACACCCCACACCCAACCCCCCACCCCCCGAGGAACCCATGTCCACGAAACTCCGCACCATCACTCGCACCCTTCTCGTCTGCATCCTCCTCGCCGGCATGGCGGTCGGCGGGGAGGGGCTCTGGATCTACGCGAAAGCGCGGCTGGCGCAACTGCTCCTGGAAATCTCGTGGCGCAGCGCGCTGGCTGGAGAGCAACTCAAGCCGTGGCCGTGGGCGGACACGCACGCCATCGCACGCCTGACAATCGAGCACGACGGCGCCGCGGTGATCGTCCTCGACGGCGCGAGCGGGCGGACGATGGCATTCGGACCGGGACACCTCGACGGCACCGCGATGCCAGGCGACATTGGCAACTGCGTCATCACCGCGCATCGCGACACGCACTTCGCCCCCCTCCGCTACCTCGGTCCCGGCGACATCGTCACGCTCCAGCGCCCCGACGGCCGCGTCGTCCGCTACCGCGTCCAGGCCACGCGCGTCGTCCGCAAAAACGACACGTCAGTCCTCCGCCAGGATGCCCGCACGCGCCTCACGCTCATC
The DNA here is from genome assembly GCA_035577085.1 of Thermoanaerobaculia bacterium. GTDB lineage: Bacteria > Acidobacteriota > Thermoanaerobaculia > Gp7-AA8 > Gp7-AA8 > JADGNZ01. The sequence goes on along the minus strand of DATLVW010000251.1, from coordinate 2,469 downwards.
ACCTGCTACCCGTTCGACGCGGTAAGGCCGGGAACTCCTCTGCGGTGGGTGGTCATCGCGCAGAAGGTGGCGTGAGGGGTCCGCGTAGAATGGGTGCGCATGAGCTCTGGTCTCGCCCACGGTTTTCTTCTGGATCGCCAGTGGCACTGGTTGCGAGGTGAAATGGAAGAGAGTAAGCGGCCTTCACTCCTTACGTTGTGCCGGGTTCTCCGCGATTCACACACTGAGTACGCGATCATCGGAGGCTTGGCCGTTCAGATCCACCAGCGGGAAGCAAGGACGACGCTCGACATCGACGTCGCAGTCTCGTCGCGCGAATCGATTCCGAGGGACGCACTGAGCGCCGCGGGCTTTCGAATTCATAAGAGCTTCGAGCATTCAGAGAACTGGTATGCCGCTGATGGCACGCCCGTTCAATTTACGGATGATCCGATGCTGGCGCGAGCCGTTGCGAACGCGGAGGAGATCCGAATCGAGGACGTTACGCTTCGGGTCATTCGCATCGTCGATCTGCTCCACGAGAAGGTTCGTGCCGGGAGCGATCCGGCACGACGGAGATCGAAGCGTCTTCAGGATCTGGCTGATGCCGAGGCGCTCATCGAAGCCAGCCCCGAGCTGGCAGGAGAGCTGAGTCCGGACGAACGGGCATTGCTTGGAAGCTTGCTGCGGTAATTTCGGCGGCCCGTAATGGGTCAATTTGGACGGCTTATCGTGGTCGCCGACGCAAAGGCAACCACAGAGACACAGAGAACACAGAGGGGATCTCTGTGACCTCTGTGCCTCTGTGGTTACCGGTTTTTCAAATTGACCCACCACCCGGCGCGCCTCGCAGTCCCGCCCGCCTTCCTTTCACGGTATTCTGATCACCGAGGGGCAAGAGAAGCCATGGCCAGCGGTGACTCGCTCGGCATTTCCGGGCTCGGGCCCGGCAAGGTGCTCGATGGCAAGTACGAGATTCTGACACGCCTCGGCGGCGGCGGGATGGGTGACGTCTTCAAAGCGCAACACGTTCACCTCAACGTCTTTCGCTGCATCAAGGTGATGAAGGAAGCGATGCTTGCGGACGAAGGCTATCGCGCGCGATTCCTGCGCGAGGCCCGTCTGGCCACACAGATTCACCATCCCAACATCGCCGTCGTCCACGACTTCTTCATCGGCGATGGCGGCAGCTACATGGTGACGGAGTTCATCGACGGCACGACGGTCCGGCAGTGGGGGAGATCGAACGGGCCGTTCCCGTTGCCGCTGGCGGCGGACGTCGCGGTGCAGGTTCTGGCGGGACTCGATCACATTCACCGCCGCGGCCTGCTGCATCGCGATATTTCGTCCGACAACGTGATGCTCTCGTACGATGAAGACGGCTCCTTCATCGCCAAGATCATCGACCTCGGCATCGCAAAAGACGTCAACACACCGTCGGGCGAGATGGCAACGCAGGCGGGGATGCTCATCGGCAATCCGAAGTACATGTCGCCGGAGCAACTCGGCAGCATCGAGGATGGCGAACAGCTCGATGGCCGCGCCGATCTCTACGCGCTCGGTGTCGTGTTGTACGAGATGCTCCTCGGCGTGCCCCCGTTCGCCAGCGAGACGCCGCAGGGCTACATCATGAAACACCTCACGCAGCAGCCGCGCCGTTTCCGCGACGCCAAGCCGGACGGTGATTGGTCGGCGTCGCTGGAAGCCGTTGTGCTGCGGGCACTGGAGAAGGATCGTCGCCGCCGCTTCGCCGACGCGCGCGAGATGTCGGCAGCGCTGCAGCCGTTCCTCTCCGCGCCGGCCGGCACGCTCACGCGCGACGCGATTGCGCGTCTGCGGCGCGGGCCGATGAAGACCTTCAACTCGGCGGTGGAATGGAGGAAGACGAAGGCGATCGACACCATCGCCGCGTATCGTGACTTTCTTGGCAAGGTCCCCGAGGGATCGGATACAACGGAAGCGAAAGCGCGCCTCTTCGAGCTGGAGTTGATCGCGGGAGTGCGGGCAAGGGAAGCGGAAGGCGATCGGGATGCGCTGCAACGGCTGGCCGAGGCGCATCCGCCCGGCTCGGTCGTGGGCGATGCGGCGCGGGAAGCGCTCGGACGCGTGAGCCGTTCGCCGGAGCGCCAGATCGAAGAGGAGCGCGAGTTTCAGCAGGCGTGGGAGACAGGAACCGCGGCGGCGTGGACGAAGTTCATCGATGAGCATCCGAGCTCGCCGCGAACGGAGGAAGCCAAGCGTTGCCGCCAGGAAGCAGTCGACTTCGAGCTGGCCTCGTCCCTTGACACCGCCGCAATGTGGCGCGCCTTTCTGAAAACGTGGCCCGAGGGACGTCATCGGCTGGATGCGGATATCCGGTTGCGCGCGAAGAAGTGATGATCCGGCCCGGGTTGTGGGTCAATTTGGACGGTTTATCGTGGTCGCCGAAGCAAAGGCGACCACAGAGACACAAAGGACACGGAGGGGTCTCTGTGACCTTTGTGCCTTTGT
>DATLVW010000250.1:0-2073 GCA_035577085.1 Thermoanaerobaculia bacterium | reverse complement strand
CCGGATCAAGTCGAACACGACGATCGCCTTCGAGATCTGGCGCGAGCTGATGAAACTGCGCGACCTGCACGAAGGTCAGGACGTGATCGTGCGGCTCAACCCGGTCGTCTACGGCTCGGTTCACAACACCAACGATCCGATTTTTGAAGAGATCGAGCGGAACCTCGGGATCCACCTGGTCTTCAAGCCGGATGACTCACTGCATCACGAGCAGTTCGATGTGATGCGGATATGAGGAAACCCCTCGGCCCGATCGTGGTGGTTTTGGCGTGGATCTATACCGCGGCCCATTTCGTCGCGTCGGGCATCAAGCAACCGCTCGGCAACCTCTCTGGCGATTTCCTGGCCAGTTTTCCGTCGTGGCGCCTGAGCGTTCTGCTCGGTCGGCAGGACCTGTTCAAGGGTAGTCTGGCCGACGAGTGGGCACGGATGGTCGACCCAAAATTGGCATGGGTCTACGCCGTTGCGCGCTTCGTCTTCTCGGGCATCAAACGCGGCCTTCTGGCCAGTTTTCCGTCGTGGCGCCTGAGCGTTTGGCAGGGCCGCCTGGACCTGTTCAAGAACATTCTGGCGGAGTTGGCGCGGATGGTCTGGGACCCACATCCTCTCTGGCATTACGGACCGGTCGAACATCTCGTCACGCTTCCGCTGTTCGCGTTCAGCGATCTTCGATCCGCGTACACGGCCTGGCTGATCGCCAACTATGCCTTTCTTATCGGTATTCTGGTACTCGGGTTTCGCGTGTTCCATAGCGGCCGCTCGAAATGGATATGGCGGTCGGCTGTCGCGATTGCGGTTCTCAACTACGGGCCTCTTTACGAGGCTCTCACCCAGCGCAACATCGAGATTTTCGAGTTGCTCCTGATCTTCGCGGCCTTCGCGCTGGTGTTGCGCGGTCGCCAGACTGCCTCCGGATTCGCGATTGGCCTCGCGGCCATGACCAAGTTCCTGCCGCTGATCTTCCTGCCGTATTTTGTAGTGAAGCGCAGGTTCCGGACGCTTGCCGCTTCGATGCTCGTGATCGCGCTGATCGCCGTCGCGACGGAGGCAGTCTTCGGATGGCGCTACAGCGGAATCGTCCTTCAACTGAGGCGAGGAGGTTTGATCAAAAGCGAGCTCGATCAGAGTCTCGCCGGAATGGTCATCCGCCTTTTCGTCTGGACCCGGTCCCCCCTTTCGCCCGCGATGCTCATCAGCCGCGGCGCAATCGTTCTTGCCCTCGCGGGCCTCTGCTGGTTGTTTCTGCGGGCGCGCAACTGCATCGCGATCGAAGACATCGAGTGGAGCACGCTGATCGTGGCGATGGTCCTGCTGCCGCCGCACAATGAGAATTACTACTTCGTGCTCCTGCTGTTCCCCTACCTCGCGCTCCTGGCGCGCGATCTCCGGCCCGGTGCTCCCGCGCATCGTGCCCGACGGTGGTGGCTGGTGATCTCGTTCATCTTCACGGGGACTGTGGTGCCGATGTCCGCCCTCAGCGCGCTGACTGGCAAGAACATCTTTTCGATATACCTCCAGTCAGGCATTCCTTTCATCGGCGCCGCAGTTCTGGCGACGATCTGCGTCCGCGCGCTCCTGGACGAATGCATTGTTTCTCGTGACAGGCAAGACAACCCCGGCACGCCGCATGCAGTTTGAGCGGCTGAGCAGCAAGCAATGTCACTCGAAGATACCTTCAGCAACCTTGCTTCGTTCCTGAACAGCCTCGACACTGAGGGGGAACAGAAGTTTGAGCTCTCGCACTCGTTCGTGATCATCTGTCCCGATTGCGGGAAGAACATCGCGTTCCGAGGACGCTGCCCGAAGTGCGGCGGCAACTCGTGGATTCCGGCCGGACACACGGGCGGGATCTTCGAGCAGATGAAAGCGCAGCGCTGGCGGACGGAAATGCGCTCGGACGATGACGAGGAGCCGGCAGCGCGTGATGCAGTTGAAGCACGGCCAGACGCTTGAATCTGCGCCTGCGGCGCGTTGTCGGTTGTCGGTTGATTGCGCTTCGCGCGTTGTCAAAAGAAAAACCGGCTAGACATCGGACGCAACGCGCGAAGCGCAACTAACCGACAACCGACAACG
>DATLVW010000249.1:0-3602 GCA_035577085.1 Thermoanaerobaculia bacterium | reverse complement strand
GCGGTTGGACGGGTCATCGAGGCCTGAAGAATGGGGTGACGGTGGAGATTCGTGCGATGGACGCTCAACTCGCTGCCGCGCTCATCGCGTGCCAGGAGGACCCCGCTTCCCTCCCTTTCGTCACCCTCGACCTCGACCTCGCCGCGGCGGCTCGGGCCGAGGGATTTGCGGTACTGCCGTAGGTCCGTTGGCTTGTCACTGCGTCCCGGGGTGGAATTCGTCTAGAATCGCGCACCGCCAAAGACAAGTACGGTTTCCTGTTGCGGGCGGCGTGCTGAATGGACTGGGAGCGATTCTTCCTCGACAATCTTCCGCTGATCGACAGCGCTACCGCGTTCGTCTGCAGGAAGTACGGCCTCATCGGCGCCGATGCGGAAGACTTCCGCTCGGTCATCATGATCAAGCTCATCGAGGATGACTACGCCGTTCTCCGCAAATTCGAGAACAAGTGCGCGCTCAAGACCTACCTCGTCATCGTCATCAAGCGGCACTACGCCGACCTGAAGATTCACGAATGGGGCAAATGGCGGCCATCGGTGCGGGCGCGGCAAGGAGGCGATGCGGCCATTCTCATGGAGCGCCTGATGAGCCGCGATGGGAAGGGTCAGGCGGAAGCTTCAGCAATTGTCCGTCAAAAATACACGGAGCTTGACTCCCGTGCGCTGGAAGCGATCGCCTCGTCTATCGTGACGCGTCGCGCGCAACGGGCGGAGGAAGTCGAGCGGACGGAGGAAATGCCCGAGCCCGCATCCGGCATATCGGCCGAGGACGACCTTCTGACGAACGAGCGCAAAGCGGCCGAGTGCCGCACCAGTGCGATCGTGAATCGGGAGCTCGGACTCTTTCCGGCCGAGGACCGATTGGTTATGAAACTTCGCTACCTTGATGGAATGAAAGTGTCGGCCATGGCCAGGATGCTGAAGGTCGACCAGAAACGGCTCTACCGCCGGATCGAGCGCCTCGGCGCCAGGCTGAAGGAAGCGCTCCTTGGCGCCGGCATCGCAATTCGCGACATTCGAGACATGCTCACCAATGGCGCCGATGCGCTCCAGTTCGATCTTGGTCCCGACGATCGTCCGAAGGCACTCCAATGACCACGACCCTCACCCACCCCACGGCCGAGGACCTCGGCTGCTTCATCGAGGGCACCCTCGACGATCAAGCGCGCGCCGCGATCGTCGAGCACCTTGCCGACTGCGATGACTGCCGGATCACCGTGGTGGATGCCGTGGAGTTTGCGGAGCCCGCGGCCTTTGACGAGAAGGTGGCAGTCAAGCAAAGCGCTGCGGGTGGGCTGTGGTGGATGACGGCAGCCGCTTCAATCGCGATTGTCGTCGGAGGTGTGTGGCTTGTCCAGGCGTGGCGTGATCCGCTGGCGCCGTTGAAGGAAGCATCTTCGCGCTTGAGCTCGCGTCTGGTGGACGCACGACTGAGCGACTTTCCGTACGTCGTGCGGAAGAGCAGAATGCGCGGCTCGAGCGGCGATACGGATCTTGCCGCCCCGCAGGTTGCATTGAAGGCCGATGAGGTCCTGAATCGCGCTGGAACTGACGCCAGAATGCAGCACGCAAAGGGCGTCGCGCTTCTTTTGAGGGTAGAAGCCGAACTCCCTGAGCACACCGAAAACAACGCCGACGATAACGGCGCAAGGCTCGAGCTCGTCAAGCAGCGGAACGAGGCAGTCGCGATGCTTCAAGTGGCTGCTGATCGTGAGCCAGACAACGCCGCCTTCCAGAGTGATCTCGCCGGCGCACTCATGGCCACGGGAGACCCGAAAAACATCAATCTGGCCGCCGACATTTGCAGTCGCGTCGTGAAGCGTAACCCACAGTCCTTCGAGGCACTTTTCAATCAAGCGAAAGCGCTGGATTTGGCCGGTCGGACGCCTGAGGCAATTGCCACGTACAAGCTCTACGTCAAGGTCGACCCCGCGTCACCCTGGTCCACTGAGGCGAACGAACGACTCAAGGCCTTGAGCGAAGAGCTCTGATTTTCCCCCCTGCGCTACACTTCCTCCGGCGGTCCCCATGTTCGACAAGTTCCACGATGAATGCGGCGTGTTTGGCGTTCTGAATCATGAGAACGCGGCGAACATTGCTTACCTCGGGCTGTATGCGCTGCAGCATCGGGGGCAGGAGAGTGCCGGGATTGCTTCGGTGTCGTCGGACCGGCGGCGGTCGGAGACGAATATCGGGGCGGCCAGTGGGGCTTCGAGCGGGAGCGGGGAGCAGATCATCGCGGCGGGAGCGCCGCAGATTCACTCCGAGAAGGAGATGGGCTACGTCGCCGAGATCTTCACCGAGGAGCGGCTGCGGAGGCTTCCCGGGGACATTGCCATCGGGCATGTGCGCTACTCCACTGCCGGCGGATCGATGCTTTGCAACGCGCAGCCGCTCGTGGCTTCGACCAGTAAGGGGCCGATCGCGCTGGCGCACAACGGCAACCTGGTGAACGGCGCCGATATCCGGCGGCGTCTCGAAGCTGATGGGGCGATCTTCAACACGATGTCGGACACCGAGGTCATCGTGCATCTGATCGCGCGGTCAAAGGAGGCTGATCTTGAGCATGCCCTCGTCGATGCGCTCTCCCAGGTCAAAGGCGCGTATTCGATCGTGCTGCTCGCTCCCGGCCGCATCTACGCGGCGCGCGATTCGTACGGATTCCGGCCTCTCGTCCTTGGGCGCCTCGGCGAATCGGTTGTTGTCTCCTCCGAAACGTGCGCGTTCGACCTCATCGAAGCCGTGACGATCCGCGAAGTGCGCGCCGGCGAGGTCGTCGTGATCGAGTGCGCCGAACCGTCACCACGCATCCGCGTCGTCCACGAATTCACGGGACCGCGCGAGGCGCGCTGCATTTTCGAGCACGTCTACTTCGCCCGGCCTGATTCTGTGATCTTCGGCAATAACGTGGCCGAGGTGCGGAAGCGGTTCGGCGCGCAACTGGCGCGCGAGCACGCCATTGCCGCCGACGTCGTCGTTCCCGTTCCTGACTCCGGCGTCTTCGCTGCGCTCGGCTACGCGCACGAGTCGGGCATCCCGTTCGAGTTCGCGCTCGTGCGCAACCATTACGTCGGACGAACCTTCATCGAGCCGAAGCAATCCATCCGCAGCTTCGGCGTGAAGGTGAAGCTCAACCCGGTGCGTGAGATCGTCGAAGGCAAGCGCATCGTTCTGATCGACGACTCGATCGTCCGCGGTACCACGTCGAAGAAGATCGTGCGGATGCTGAAGGACTTCGGCGCCAAAGAGGTGCACATGCGCATCTCTTCGCCGCCTACGACTGGCCCCTGCTACTACGGAATCGACACACCGCAGCGGCGCGACCTCATCGCCAGCGCCCAATCGGTCGAATCGATCCGAGAATTCATCGAGGCCGATTCGCTCGGCTACCTCTCCGAAGAAGGCATGCTCGCGGCCGTGCGTAATGACGACGATCCGCGGCGGCTTTACTGCACCGCGTGCTTCACAGGGAAGTATCCGGTGTTACACGAAGAGGCAGAAGCCGCGGCGTTTGTCTAAACGCGCGAACGCTCGCCCTACACATACATCCGAAAGGCGGGAGCATCGAGCGGATGTCCGATCAGACGCCCGGGCAGCGTGGCC
>DATLVW010000248.1:0-3035 GCA_035577085.1 Thermoanaerobaculia bacterium | reverse complement strand
TGACATTGAGCGTTTGCAGCGCCGGATAGGTCGCGACGAACATCGCCGGAATGATCGCGAAGTACTTCGCGACGTCGTTGGAGATCGAGAACGTCGTCAGCGCGCCGCGCGTCATCAGAAGCTGTTTGCCGATCTCGACGACTTCGATCAGCTTGGTCGGATTCGAATCGAGGTCGACCATGTTGCCGGCCTCTTTCGCTGCCTGCGTGCCCGTGTTCATGGCCATACCGACGTCGGCCTGCGCCAGAGCGGGGGCGTCGTTCGTGCCGTCGCCGGTCATCGCCACGAGGTTCCCCTTGGCCTGCTCTTTCCGAATCAGCGCGAGCTTGTCCTCGGGTGTCGCCTGCGCGAGAAAGTCATCGACGCCGGCCTCGCGCGCAATCGTGGCCGCGGTCAGCGGGTTGTCGCCGGTGATCATGACGGTGCGAATGCCCATCATGCGCAAGCGGTCGAAGCGCTCCATCATCCCGCCCTTGACGATGTCTTTGAGATAGATCGTTCCCAGCACGCGGCCGTTCTCGGCGACGACGAGCGGTGTGCCGCCTTCGCCGGCGATCCGGGCGACGTCCTTCTCCACCTGCTCGGGAAACACGCCGTCGAACGTCTTAACGAATGCCGCAACGGAATCTGCAGCTCCCTTGCGGATGGCGCGCCCTCCTTCGAAGTCGAGTCCGGACATGCGCGTCTTCGCGGTGAACGGCACGAAGTGCGCGCCGAGCTCGCGCAATTCGCGGCCGCGCAATCCGAACTGCTCTTTCGCCAGAATCACAATCGACCGTCCCTCGGGAGTCTCATCAGCGAGCGACGATAGCTGCGCGATCTCGGCAAGCGTCGCGGCGTCGACGCCGGGAGCGGGGACGAACGCGGTCGCCTGACGATTGCCGAGCGTGATCGTGCCGGTCTTGTCCAGCAGCAACACGTTGACATCGCCCGACGCTTCGACCGCGCGGCCCGACATCGCCAGGATGTTGTGCTGCAGTACGCGGTCCATGCCGGCGATGCCGATCGCCGAGAGAAGCGCGCCGATCGTCGTCGGAATGAGGCAGACGAGCAGCGCGATCAACACCGTCACGGACACGTCGCTCGATGAATAGAGCGCGAACGGTTTGAGCGTGATGGTGGCGAAGAGGAAGATGATCGTCAGCCCGGCCAGCAGGATGTCGAGCGCGACTTCGTTCGGCGTCTTCTGCCGTTCCGCACCTTCTACCAGTTTGATCATGCGGTCGAGGAACGTCTGGCCGGGATCCGAGGTGATCTCGACGACGATGCGGTCGGAGAGGACCGTCGTGCCGCCGGTAACAGCGGAGCGGTCGCCGCCTGCTTCGCGGATGACGGGTGCGGACTCGCCGGTAATCGCCGATTCGTTGACCGAGGCGATGCCTTCGATGACGGTGCCATCGCCGGGAATGGTCTGGTTCGTTTCGACGACGACCAGATCGCCCTTGCGCAGCGCCGAGGCAGCGACTCGCTCTTCGCGGCGCGACGATGCTGGGCCGCTGCCCGTCAGCTTGCGAGCGACCGCATCGGTCTTCGCCTTTCGCAGCGCATCCGCCTGCGCCTTTCCGCGTCCCTCGGCTACTGCTTCGGCGAGGTTGGCGAAGAGCACCGTCGCCCAGAGCCAGAGTGTGATCTGGATCTGAAAGAGATAGTCGACGTGCTTCGAGAGGCCGGGGATGAGAAGGATCGTTGTGAGCACCGCGCCCACTTCGACGAGGAACATGACCGGGTTCTTCATCATCCGGCGCGGACTCAGCTTGACGATCGAGTCCGTAAGCGCGCGGCGGAGGATGGCCCCGTCAAACAGTGAGAGTTTCGTTTGCGTGGCCATGGCTTAGAACACCTTTCCTGCGTTCATGAGGAAGTGCTCGACGTACGGCCCGAGGGCGAGGACCGGGAAGTACGTGAGCGCGCCGACGATGACGATCACCCCGATGAGCAGGAACGTGAACAGCGGTCCGTCAACCGGGAACGTGCCCACCGTTTCGGCGAGCTTCTTTTTTGCGGCGAGCGAGCCGGCGATGCCCATGATTGGGATGATCATCAGGAAGCGGCCGATGAACATGGCGAAGCTGAGTGCGATGTTGTAGAACTTCGTGTTGGCGTTGAGACCGGCGAAGGCGCTGCCGTTGTTGCCGGTGGCGCTCGTGAACGCGTAGGTCATCTCGCTGAGACCGTGCGGGCCGGCGTTGGCGAGGCTCGACGTGCCGGCTGTCGTGACCGCGGCCGCGGCGGCGCCGACGAGAATCGAGAACGCCAGAACCAGGACGGCCAGCATGGCCAGCTTCACGTCGTGCGCCTCGATCTTCTTGCCCATGTACTCCGGCGTCCGCCCGACCATCAGTCCGGCGATGAAGACCGTCAGCACGATGAAGAGGAACATGCCGTAGAGGCCTGCGCCGACACCGCCGAAGATCACCTCGCCGAGCATGATGTTGAGAAGCGGGATGGAGCCGCCGATGGGCGTGAAGGAGTCGTGCCACGAGTTGATCGCGCCGCACGAGGCGTCGGTGGTGATGGCAGCGAACAGCGACGAGTCGCCGATTCCGAAGCGGACCTCCTTCCCTTCCATGTTGCCGTCGGCGCTGGCGACGCCGAGGCGTTGATGGAGAGGATTGCCGTGCTGTTCCGCGATCGTGACGACGAACGTGCCGGCCAGAAAGACGATCCCCATCGCCCAGAAGACCGCCCAGCCGTGACGCTGCTTGCCGATCATCGAGCCGAGCGTGTACGTCAGCCCGGCCCCGATGGCGAAGATGAGGAACATCTCAAAAAGGTTGGTGAACGGCGTGGGGTTCTCGTACGGATGCGCCGAGTTGGCGTTGAAGAAACCGCCGCCGTTGGTGCCAAGCTCTTTGATCGCCTCCTGCGAGGCCACAGGACCTTGCGGGATCTTCTGAATCTTTCCCTCGACCGTCGTGATCGCCGTCGTCGGATGGAAGTTCTGGATCACTCCCTGCGACACGAGCACCACCGCCGACGCCAAACAGATCGGCAGTAGCAGCCAGAGAGTAGTTCGCGTGAGGTCAACCCAGAAA
>DATLVW010000247.1:0-10815 GCA_035577085.1 Thermoanaerobaculia bacterium | reverse complement strand
GGAGGCGTCGAGAATCTCGATCGTCACCGGCTGCGATGCGGCGCTGCGGATCGCATAGTCGATGTACGCGCCGAACGGCGGATTCGGAGCCATCGGTTCATCTTTGGGCATTGGCGAGCCGGTGAATCCGGCAGGCCGTTCACGTACGGTGACCGCGGGCGCAAAAAGGAAATCGCCGGCCGGCACGTCCTGCCGCAGCGCCGTCACGTTGTCGAGCACCCAGAAGGCGCGGCCATGCGTGGCGATGACGACATCGTCGCCGTGGATGTCGATATCGCGCACCGAGGTGATGGGGAGATTCAGTTGGAGCGGGAACCAGTGAGCGCCGTCATCGCGCGACACGTAGATCCCGCGCTCCGTGCCCGCGTAGAGCATGCCGCGGCGCACCGGATCCTCGCGAACCACATTCACCGCGGCATCGTCCGCGATTCCGTTGACGATGAGCTGCCACGACTTGCCGCCGTCATGCGTGAGATAGATGTACGGGTGAAAGTCGTCGAGGCGATGACGGTCCACCGCGACGTAGGCTGTCTCGCCGTAGAAATGCGAAGCGTCGATGATGCCGACCTTCGACCACGACGTCAGCGCGGCCGGCGTCACGTTCGTCCAGTGCGCTCCTTCGTCGTGCGTGCGCCAGATCTGGCCGTCATCGGTGCCGGCCCAGATGTCGTGATCGATCCTGCGCGACGGCGCGATCGCGTAGATCACGCCTTGCCGCGGGCCGGGAAGCGCCTTGTTGGCCGCTGTCACCGGATCGAGAGTGGCCGGCGTCTCCGGATTCTCGCGCGTCAGATCGGGGCTGATGACCGTCCAGTGTTTCCCGCCATCATCGGTGCGGTACATCCTCTGGTTGGCGAAGTAGAGAACGTGTGGATCGCGCGGCGAGAAAATCAGCGGCAGCGTCCACGTGCGGCGATCGGTGCCGGGATACGCAAGCGTCGGATCGACCGACTGCGTCTGGTGCGTGCGCGTATCGAGCCGCTCCACGCGGCTTCCGTACAGAATCTCAGGGTCTTTCGGATCGGGCGCGATGTTGTCGCTCTCGCCGCCCGCGGTGGTCTCGCGAAACTCCACCATCGAAATGCCGTCGATCGTGCTCGTGCGACTGGGAATACCCGCCGCGCCCGAATCCTGCTGCGCGCCGTAGACCCAGTACGGAAAGCGGTTGTCGGTGATGACATGGTAGAACTGGCCGGTTGGCTGATTGAACCAGCTCGACCACGTCTTCCCGCCGTTGACCGAGATGACGGTGCCCTGATCGACGCCCAGGATGCGGCGCTCCGGATGATCGGGATCGATCCAGAGCTGGTGATAGTCGTCGCCGCCGGGCGCGCCTTTGCTGGGCACGAAGTTCTTGCCGCCGTCCGTCGAGGTGTAGACATTGACGTTAATCGAGTGCACGGTGTCGGCGTCTTTCGGCTCGACAGTCACGCCGCCGAAGTACCAGCCGCGCGACCAGACGCGCGTGTCGCTGCTCGCGCGCGTCCAGTTCGCGCCGCCGTCGTCGCTGCGGTACATGCCGCCTTCCTTCGCGTCGACGATGGCGTAGACGCGCTGCGGCTGCGACGGGGCGACGGCGATGCCGATGCGGCCGGGCTTGGCCGGGAACCCATGTCCGACGATCTCCGTCCAGTGATCGCCTCCGTCGGTCGATTTGAACAGACCGCTTCCGGGCCCGTTCGACGGCGGATAGACGCTCCACGGCGTGCGCCGCGTCTGCCAGAGCGACGCATAGATCACATTCGGATTGCCCGGCTCGAAGGTGAGGTCGATCGCGCCCGTGTCGCTGTCGTTGTTGCGCGAGAGAATGCGTTGCCACGTGGCGCCGCCATCCTTCGAGCGAAATACGCCACGTTCTGCGTTGGCGGCGTAGGGATGCCCGAGGGCCGCGACGTAGACGACGTCGGGGTTGGATGGGTGAACGATGATCCGTCCGATCTGCTGGGAGTCGGTCAGTCCGATGTGCGACCACGTCTTGCCGCCGTCGGCCGACTTGTACATGCCGTTGCCCTGGGCGATGTCGGAGCGCATGTCAGCCTCACCGCTGCCAACGTAGATCACCTTCGCATTCGACGGCGCCACGGCAATCGCGCCGATCGAGCCGATCGGCTGTCCGTCGAAAATCGGCTGCCACGTGCGCCCGGCATCCTTCGTTTCCCACACCCCGCCGTTCACGCTGCCGAAGTAGAAATGCTCCCCCTCACCCGGCACGCCGGTGACGGCGCAGACGCGTCCCGCGCGGAAGGGCCCGAGGAGACGCCAGTGGAGGTCACTGAAGAGGGTCGGGTCGGCCGCGGCGAGAGCACTGGTCGAGAGAAGCGTGAGGACGAGCGCGCGCAAGATCATTCGCATGGGCGCGAATGATAGCCGCGGTTTGGGAGGTCCTCCGGCTTGCTGTGGACATTTCGCCGCTCTGTGACGACAGGTGGGGTGGGAGTGGAAGGCGGTAGGCATCGGCGGAGAGACTCGAGCCATCGATGCCTGGTTTGGTCATTATGGATGGCTCCTTCGATGCCATCGATGGCATGGGTCAATACCATCGATGGCATGGGTCGATGCCATCGATGCCATGGGTGGATGCCATCGATGCCATGAGTCGACACCATCAATGCCATGGGGTGATGCCATCGATGGTATGGGCCGATACCATCGATGGCATAGGTCGATACCATCGATGCCATGGGTCAATGCCATCGATGGCATGGGTCGATACCATCGATGGCATGGGTGGATGCCATCGATGCCATGAGTCGACACCATCGATGCCATGGGGTGATGCCATCGATGGTATCGCTCGATGCCATCCACGCAATCGCGTATTGGGTCACTTTGAAAACCCGGTTACCACAGAGGCACAGAGGTCACAGAGACTCCTCTGTGTTCTCTGTGTCTCTGTGGTTGCCTTTGCCTGGCGATCACGGCGTCCCCGAAAAAACCATCACCCGTCACAGCGCGGTAACAACTGAATGTGTATAACGCTCCCCATGAAATTGCTGCTCACGCTCATCGCCATCGCCATGATCCTTCCGCTCGCTCTCCTCGCCGACGATCCGCCGGCTGCGAATCCGTTCTTCGAAAAGAGCACGCTCCCCTTCCAGGCGCCGCCGTTCGACAAAATCAAGGACAGCGACTTCCAGCCTGCCATCGAGGAAGGGATGAAACGCGAGCTGGCCGAGATCCAGGCCATCGCCAACAATCCCGATGCCCCGACCTTCACCAACACGATCGAGGCGATGGAGAAGACCGGCGACGTGCTCCGCCGCGTGCAACGCGTCTTCGGCGGCCTGACGCAATCGAACACGAATCCGACGTTGCAGAAGATTCAGCAGGCCATGGCGCCGAAGCTGGCCGCGCACCGCGACGCCATCAATCTCGATCCGAAGCTCTTCGCGCGCATCAAAGCGGTCTACGACGCCCGCAACAAATCGGGGCTCGACGCCGAGCAGAAGTACCTGGCCGAGCGCTACTACAAGAACTTCATCCGCTCCGGCGCGCAGCTCAACGAAGCCGACAAGACCGCGCTCCGCGCCATCAATCAGGAGCAGTCGAAGCTGACCACGCAGTTCCGCGACCGCGTGCTCGCCGACACGAACGCCGGCGCCATCGTCATCGACGACAAGGCCATGCTCGACGGCCTCCCGGAATCCGACATCTCCGCAGCCGCCGACCGCGCCAAGGCAAAAGGTCTCGACGGCAAATGGCTGCTCACGCTGCAGAACACGACGCAGCAGCCGCCGCAGACGTACCTCAAGAATCGCGACCTTCGCAAGCGGCTCTTCGAAGCGTCGATCGCGCGCGGTAATCACGGCGGCGACAACGACACGAAGGCGATCATCACCCGCCTGGCCCAGCTTCGCGCGCAACGCGCCAAGATCCTGGGATTCTCGAGTTACGCCGCCTACAACCTCGAGGACGAGATGTCGAAAACGCCCGAGAACGCCTTCAAGCTGATGACCGACATGGTCCCGGCGGCGACGGCGAAAGCGCGCGGCGAGGCGGCCCGCATGCAGAAGCTCATCGACGCACAGAAAGGCGGCTTCACGCTCGAGCCGTACGACTGGCAGTACTACGCCGAGCAGGTTCGCAAAGCGGAATTCGATCTCGATGAAGGGCAGGTCCGGCCATACTTCGAGCTCGACAACGTACTGCAGAACGGCGTCTTTTTCGCGGCTACGAAGCTCTACGGCATCACGTTCAAAGAGCGGCACGACATCCCCGTCTATCAACCCGACGTGCGCGTCTTCGATGTCTTCGACAGCGACGGCAAGCCGCTGGCGCTCTTCTACGCCGACTTCTTCTCGCGTCCGAACAAAGCCGGCGGCGCCTGGACCAGCGGTTTCGTCGGCCAGAGCAAACTCCTCGGCACGAAGCCCGTGGTCACGAACACGGAGAACATCACCAAGCCTTCAGCGGGTCAGCCAGCGCTCCTCACCTTCACCGAAGTGACGACGATGTTTCACGAGTTCGGCCACGCCCTGCACGGCATGTTCTCGAACGTGACGTATCCGTCGATCTCCGGATCGTCCGTGCCGCGCGACTTCGTCGAGTTCCCGTCGCAATTCAACGAGCATTGGGCGATGGAGCCTACGGTCTTCGCCAATTACGCCAAGCACTACCAGACCGGCGCACCGATGCCGAAGGAGTTGGTCGAGAAGCTCAAGGCCGCTCGCACCTTCAACCAGGGTTTCGCCACCACCGAATACCTCGGCGCTGCCCTTCTCGACATGGCGTGGCACACCATCCCCGCCGACGCGCCGCTACTAGATGTGAATGCCTTCGAGCCAGAGTCGCTCAAGCAGTACAACATCTACATGACGCAGGTCCCGCCGCGCTACCGCTCGACGTACTTTTCCCACATCTGGGGCGGCGGCTACGCAGCCGGCTACTACGCGTATCTGTGGAGCGAAGTGCTCGACGACGATGCCTACTACTGGTTCAAGGAACACGGCGGCATGACGAGAGCAAACGGCGACAAGTTCCGCAAAATGATCCTCTCCCGCGGCGGCACCGAAGATCCTGCCGTGATGTATCGGGCGTTCCGCGGACGCGATCCGAAGGTTGAGCCGTTGCTGGAAGAGCGCGGATTGACGGGGAAGTAGGCCTAGATCGCGAGACCGTGGTTTACCTAGGTCGGTCCGACTGCACCGTAGTTTACGTAGGTCGGACTCTCCAGTCCGACTGCACGTGATGTCCGTGGTTTACGTAGGTCGGACTCTCCAGTCCGACTGCACGTGATGTCGGACTAGAGAGTCCGACCTACGTAAACCCTCATCGACGACAGCGGAAAGAACGGAATGAAAATCATCGCCATCTGCGGCAGCCTCCGCGCGCACTCCTCGAACCGCGCCCTGCTGCAGGCGGCTTTGAAGCTCGCTCCGGAAGGGATGGAGGTCACGATCTACGAAGGTCTGGCCGGGCTCCCCCACTTCAATCCCGACGACGATGAAGAAGGCACCACTCCACCGCCCGCCGTCGCCGAACTTCGATCACTTCTCGCCGCCGCAGACGGCATCCTGATCTCATCTCCCGAGTACGCGCACGGCGTCCCCGGCTCACTGAAAAATGCCCTCGATTGGCTCGTCTCCGACGGCGCTCTCGTCGACAAACCGATCGCCCTGATCAACGCATCGCCAGTCGGCGGCCAATTCGCCCAAGCCTCGCTCGTCGAGACGTTGACGACGATGAACTGGCGCGTAGTGGGCACGTGGGCGTCGCCGAAGAAGGTTCGCGATGAGAACGTCGATGAGGAAGTAGCCGAGACGATTCGCGCGGCGCTGGTGGGATTGCGCGATGCAACGCAATCGCGTGCTCTCCAAGAGACCCAAAGCTAGGTTTGTTTTGGATCCGTTTCAACCGACTGGACTATCGGGCTGGATCCAACCACCGAGGCGGGACGCCTCGATGGCCGCACTTGGGCGTCCTCGCCCGAGTGCTGTCAGGTCGGAGGTCGAACGACTCATAGTTTCTGCTGCGCAAACCGCTAGCCGTCCGGTTTCTCTAAGCCCGGCGGCATCCAGCCACTCGCGATACGGGTGACCAGCATGGCCAGGTTCCAAATGCCGTTTTTCCAAGGCAGGCTCCGCTCCACCTCACTGAGTTGTTCGACCTGCTTCTCAGTCTCGCCGTCCCATAGAAACCAGAGTCCACTCCGCCCAGACCGAAACGTAGGGAAGCGGTAAGCCCAAAGTGGTAATTGCTCCTCGGCTACCACACGAACCATTCCGCGATGACAAGCAGGTCCAACCGGAAAGAACACCCAGAAGCGCTCGCGCTCCTGGACCAAAGAAGCGAACGTAGATGGGCGGGATTCGAAGATGCCGGGAAGAACCCGAATCAGCGCACCGTATCGAGGCGGCGCTTCATGTTTGTGCGTGTACTGAGCATAGGCAAGGCCCGCCGGCGTGGAGATCTCAATCACGTCGCCCGGCCTCGGACGCTTGCGTGCGGTCAGTGGCATGGAGATAGGGACGCCAACGCAGTCTTGCCGCGATCAATTATGCGTTCCCCGATCATCGCACACTACTTCCTGCGAACGATCAGTAGCCAGCGCACGGATGCAAGAAGGAACCACCCTCACTCTACGGGATGACATCTCCCTCTTCCCTTGTTCCCCACCGTCATGAAAACAAGCATTTCGACACTTCTGGGGGCCGTATTCATGATCAGCGCATGCGTCCTGGAGGCGCAAACCGCCGCGGAACCGGCACGTCAGAACCCTCTCTCCACCGCCAGCCCGCTGCTGTATCAGGCGCCGCCGTTCGATCAGATCAAGGACACCGACTATCAGCCCGCCATCGAGGAAGGGATGAAGGTTCAGCTCCGGGAGATCGACGCCATCGCCAACGACCCGGCGCCGCCGACCTTCGCCAACACGATCGAGGCGATGGAGAGGTCGGGGGCGCTGCTCACGCGCGCGTCCAAGATCTTCTTCAACCTCACGCAGTCGAATACGAACGAAACGTTCCAGAAGATCGAGGCCGAGGAGTCGCCGAAGCTGGCGGCGCACGGGGATGCGATCTACATGAATCCCAAGCTCTACGCGCGGGTCAAGACTTTGTATGACAGCCGCGCTGCGAGCGGGCTCGACGCCGAGTCGAAGTTCCTCATCGAGCGTTACTACAAGCAGTTCGTCCGCGCCGGTGCGCAGCTCAATGACGCCGATCAGGCCACGTTGCGTGCACTCAATCAGGAAGAGTCGACGCTGACGACGAAGTTCCGCGAGCACGTTCTCGCCGACACCGACGCCTCGGCCATCGTCGTCGACACGAAGGCAGAGCTGGCCGGTCTGCCCGATTCCGACATCGCCGCCGCCGCGGACCGCGCCAAAGAGCGCAAGCTCGAAGGGAAGTACGTCCTCACGCTGCAGAACACGACGCAGCAGCCGGCGCTGACCTATCTCACCAACCGCGCCGTCCGCGACCGGCTGTTCAACGCGTCGATTCAGCGCGGCAATCACGGCGGACCGAACGACACGAAAGCGATCGTTACCCGCCTCGCCCAGCTCCGCGCCACGAAAGCCAAGCTCCTTGGATTTTCGACCTATGCCGCCTATTCGCTCGACGATCAGATGGCCAAGACGCCCGAGAATGCCATCAAGCTGCTGAGCGATCTCGTTCCGGCATCGACGGCGAAGGCGCGCGCCGAAGCGGCGAAGATGCAGAAAGTCATCGACGCGGAGAAGGGCGGCTTCCAGCTTGGCCCGCAGGATTGGGAGCTCTACTCCGAGAAGGTGCGCAAGGCGGAGTACGACCTCGATGAGTCGCAGGTGCGTCCGTACTTCGAGCTGAACAATGTTCTGCAGAACGGCGTCTTCTTCGCCGCGAATCAGCTCTACGGACTGACGTTCAAGGAGCGGCACGACATCCCGGTCTATCAGCCGGACGTGCGCGTGTTCGAGGTCTTCGACGCCGACGGCAAGTCGATCGCGCTCTACTACGGCGATTACTTCGCGCGCTCGAACAAGAGCGGCGGCGCCTGGATGGACAGCTTCGTCGATCAGTCGGGACTCATCGGCACCAAGCCAGTCGTCTTCAACGTCACGAACTTCACCAAGCCCGCGCCCGGCCAGCCGGCGCTGCTGACGTTCGACAACGTCACCACGATCTTCCACGAGTTCGGCCACGCGCTGCACGGCATGCTGTCGAACGTGAAGTACCCGACGCTGGCCGGCACGAACGTGCCGCGCGACTTCGTCGAGTTCCCGTCGCAGTTCAACGAGCATTGGTCGCTGGAGCCGAAGGTCTTCGCGAATTATGCGAAGCACTACCAGACCGGCAAACCGATGCCGCAGGCCCTGGTCGACCGTATCAAGAAGTCGCGCACGTTCAACCAGGGCTACGCGACGGTCGAGTACCTGGCCGCCGCGCTGCTCGACATGGCCTGGCACACGCAGGCGCCCGGCGCGCCGCAGGCGGACGTAAACGTCTTCGAGCCGGCAGCGCTCGAGCGTTTCAAGATCGCCATGACCACGGTGCCGCCGCGCTATCACACGACCTACTTCTCGCACATCTGGGGCGGCGGCTACTCGGCCGGCTACTACGCGTACCTCTGGAGCGAGTTGATCGACGACGACGCGTACTACTGGTTCAAGGAGCACGGCGGGATGACGCGCGCCAACGGCCAACGCTTCCGCGACATGATTCTGTCGCGCGGCGGCACGATGGATGAAGCCGCGCTGTACCGCGCCTTCCGCGGCCGCGATCCGATCGTGGAGCCGCTGTTGATTGAGAGAGGGCTGAAGGAAGCACCGCCAGCGAAGTAGATTTGCGAAGGTCGGGGGTCGGGGGTCGGAGAGAAATCTTCTACGGCTCCGAGACCCGACTCTGTCGTGGCGCCGGGTAGGTAGTCTTGCGGGGGTCGGGGGTCGGGGGTCGGAGAAAAGTCTTCCACTGCTCCGACACCCGACACCCGACACCCGACTCCCGACTCCCGTCGTAGAATCGCGCGCATGCGCAGAATCGTCACCGCCCTCCTCGCACTCGCCTTCACCGCCGTCCTAAGTGCCCAAGAGCTCCCCGCCGACATGCGGGCCAGCATCGACAAATCGGCAAACGACATCCTCGCCAAGACCGGCGCGCCGAGTGCTTCGATCGCGGTCGTCCGCGACGGCAAGATCGTCTACACGAACGCGTACGGCACGGCCAATCTCGAGACGAAGCTGGCGGCGTCGCCGAAGATGCGCTACTCGATCGGCTCGATCAGCAAGCAGTTCACGGCCACTGCGCTGCTCCTGCTCGCCGAAGAAGGCAAGCTCTCGCTGGACGACAAGGTCATCCGCTGGCTGCCCGACCTCACGCGCGCCGGCGACGTCACCATCCGCCAGATTCTTTCGATGACGTCCGGCTACCAGGATTTCTGGCCGCAGGACTACGTCATGCCGATGATGATGCAGCCGGTCACCGCACCCGAGATCGTAGCCGGCTGGGCGAAGAAGCCGCTCGATTTCGAGCCGGGCGCGAAATGGCAGTACAGCAACACGAACTACGTCATCGCAGGGATGATCGCGGAGAAGGTGGCCGGAGAGCCGCTGCTCGACTTTCTGCAGAAGCGCGTCTTCGTCCCTCTCCACATGACCACCGTCTCGAACACCGACGCCGCCCCCCTCGGCCCTGAAGATCCGATGCGTTATCTCCGCTACGCGCTGGGACCGTTGCGTCCCGCGCCGAAGGAAGGACGCGGCTGGATGTTCGCCGCGGGCGAGCTGGCCATGACCGCGCACGATCTGGCGCTGTGGGACATCTCGATGATCGATCAGACGGTCCTGAAGCCGGAGTCGTACCGCGTGCTGGAAGCCGAGGTGCCGATGACGAATGGAGTGGGATCGCGGTACGGCCTCGGCGTCAGCGTCGGCATCGCGAACGGGAAGCGCATCATTTCGCACGGCGGCGAAGTCTCCGGCTTTACCGCACGCAACGAGGTCTATCCCGATGACCGCGTGGCCATCGTCGTCCTCACCAACATGGACGCCACCAGCGCCTCAGAGCAGATCGCCGGCGGCATCTCCCGCGCGATCTTCGCATCAACCGATCCAGCCACTCCGAAGACCACCGAACAGATGCGCAAGATCTTCGACGAACTGCAAAAGGGACGCATCGACCGTTCGCAATTCACGTCGAACGCAAATGCCTACTTCGACGAGCAAGCCATCAAGGACTTCGCCTCGAGCCTCGCTCCCCTCGGCACGCCACAGGACTTCTCGCAAGCCGGTCAGTCGCTCCGCGGCGGCATGACCCTCCGCCGCTACACGATCAAGTTCCCGAACAAGACCCTCCGCCTGACGACGTTCATCATGCCGGACGGGAAGATCGAGCAGTACCAGATCGCGGCAGCGGAATGATTGCGGCGCCCTGGCGGGCGCCGCGTTGTCGGTTATCGGTTAGTTGCGCTTCGCGCGTTGTCCAGCCCGCATTTCTCACACTCCCGTTGAAATTGTTTCACCACGCTCCCAATCGAGCGCCTTCTCCCCCACGCTTTTCAGTGGGGGAGAAGGTGGCCGAAGGCCGGATGAGGGGGCGTCTGGCTGTCGCTGCAACGTTGCAAAGGTACTGGCCAGGTCAATCAGTTCACGCTCGCGAACAACGTGTTTGTCCCATCTTGCCCCCCTCATCCGCCTTCGGCACCTTCTCCCCCCGAAAAGCACGGGGGGAGAAGGCGCTCGATTGGAAAGAGTCGCGGTAGGGGCGTGAGAAATGCGGGCTAGAAGCGAGCTGTGGACAAGAATCACGAGCTTAGCCTGCCGAACGTCACGAGGAAGCGCCACTAAGCGAACATCCCGTGAAAAGTCGCGAAGCGACAACGCGCGAAGCGCAACGAACT
>DATLVW010000246.1:0-9973 GCA_035577085.1 Thermoanaerobaculia bacterium | reverse complement strand
CACGAGGTGCGGATCTTCTCCAACCCGCATTTCTCACATTCTTGCACCTCGAGCCCACACCCTTGTTAATTCTTCTTGAGTGCTTTTGACAACCTCGGCGAGTCAGCACTCGCATGCGACTCATTCGTACGTCATATGTGTTCACTCCGAGAATTCTCGCCACCCCGTGTATCGAGCGCCGGGGTATCGCGCAATCGATTGGCATGAGGTTATGACACGCGTGGACTCACGGTGCTTCGGCAACGTCATCGCGAGATGCGAACGCCCCCTCATCCGGCTTCGCCACCTTCTCCCCCACAGAAAAGACGTGGGGGAGAAGGCGCTCGATTGGAAGGTGCTGACAACTTCGCGAAGCCAGCACTCGATTTCGCGTTAACCCGTACGGCTTCCCTCATGCGCACTCACTCGACTGGCATGAGGTTATGACACGCGTGGACTCACGGCGCTTCGGCAACGTCATCGCGAAAGCCGAACGCCCCCTCATCCGGCTTCGCCACCTTCTCCCCCACAGAAAAGACGTGGGGGAGAAGGCGCTCGATTGGAAGGTGCCGACAACTTCGCAAAGCCAGCACTCACTTTGCGCTAACCCGTACGGCTTCCCTCTTGCGCACTCACTCGACTGGCATGAGGTTATGACACGCGTGGACTCACGGTGGCTTCGGCGACGTCATCGCGAGAGGCGAACGCCCCCTCATCCGGCTTGCCACCTTCTCGCCCACAAAAAGACGTTCAGCGTGAAATCCCTCCACCCACGGCAAGCGCAACACAATCGTTTCGTGGCACCGTCGAGTGTGCTAAAACGTTCCACTGGAGGAGCGTCGATGGACTTGAGTGAGGTCACCCTCGAAACGGCCCAGCCGCTCGTCGGTACGTTGTTTCAGGTAACCCTGGACGACGGCAACACACTGGAAATGAAGCTGATCGACGCTGCACCGTTCGAGTTACCCAGGCGGCCGGCGCGAGGATCGCGGCAACCGAAGCGGCTGCCGTTCGCCCTCTATTTTCTCGGGCCGCGCGATCCGATCCTTCCGCAGCACATGTACCACTTCCGCAGCGCCGGCGTCGAGCTCGAGAGCCTCTTCATCGTGCCGGTCGGGCGCGATGACGAAGGGACGGAGTACGAGGCGGTCTTCGCCTGATCAGGCGCCGCCGGCCATCCACGTCATGATGTGGTAGACGCCGTTTGAGTCGACGTGCTGGAATCCGAGGCGGTCGTACAGGCGGCGGGCCGGATTGAAATTCTCGACGTAGATCTTCACGCTTCTCCGGCTCTCTTCCGCCTCGCGCATCACGTCGCGCAGCAAGCATGATCCCAGGCCGGAACCGCGGCACTCGGGAACCAGGGCGATATCGACGATCTCGATCTGGTCCTCCCGGCGGTCGATGTAGAGCCGGCCGATAGGAGTGCCGTCCTGTTCGATGACGAGGAAGTCGGCGCCGTCGTATTGCTCGTCGTAGTGGACGGTCTGGGCGTCGAATTGCCACTGGAGAAAGGCCTGTTTCTGCTCGTCCGTCCAGTCGATCACAGCCATCTCCTGCTGCCGCGTGCTGGCGTACAGCATGGCGAGGAAGGGACGATCGTCGTCGCGTCTCGGGCGGAGGCGGATCGAGTCGGGCAGATTGTCCATGAGTACGAGGCGGTGCGGGGCCTGCGAAGCCCCGCACCGAAGGAGACCCGTTTAGCTGCGGGGCGGGAAGACGCCCTGCATGGCGATGCAGAAGTTGACGCAGAGGTAAGGCTGCATGTTGTTGTGGGGGAGCGACGAGCCGGCAATGCTCAGGGACTGGAAGTCCATCTGGGTCAGGTTTGCCGACTGCGCCGTATACGCGGCGCCGCCAGCCGACTTGCTGAGCGCCTGATCGGGTGCAGGCGAGGGATTCGCCCCCGAGTGGGCATTGTGACCGACGAGGAAATGATTATGGACCGGCATCTCGGTCTGGATCAGCGTCACGAACTCGACACCGCTCTGCTCTCCGATGAACCGGTCGGAGAGGCCCGAACCCTGCCCCTGGTTCATCGGCGCGTTACCCTCCATATCGGGAAGTGCGAAGGTCGACTTCCCATCGCCGCCGTACATCGTTCCGAGCAGCGAGAAGAGGGCTGTGTTCTGGGAGATGGGGAGCAACTGGCCGTTGCACTGCGCCCAGCCGGTGGGCGCGAAGTTGCAGCCCCACATGCGAATCTCTGCCACAAATGGTGAAGACATTTTTGTTTTCTCCCTTCTCTAGTTCTGCGACGGAAAGATGCCGAAGAGCGAAATGATGAACGTGACGACCAGGAACGGCATCATGTTCTCGTGCGGCTGGCTGCCTCCCACGTTCGTGATGCCAGCGGCGTTCATGTTGTTCGTCGGCGGAAACTGCGAATAGAGCGACACCTGCAGATTCGAGGCGAGGACGGTCCCCGTGGGGACGCCCGTGGTTCCACTGCCCGTCGAAGCCACCAGGGCGTGGTTATGTTGCGGCATCTGATTGGTGGTGAGAGTTACCGACTCGACGCCGGCCTCTTCCCCGATCTGAAAGGTAGTACCAGTCTGCGGGTTCGTTCCCATATGGATGGGAAGCCGGCCCTGGACGTCGGGAATACCGAAGGTTTCCTGGCCGTCGCCGCCGTAGGTCGTGCCGATCAGGTTGAACAGCGTGTCGTTCTGGGAGATGGGCATGAGCTGGCCTTGACACATTGCCCAGCCCGCCGGCGCAAAGTTGCCACCGAACATGCGGATTTCACCGATATATGGACTGCTCATTTCTTCACCCTCCTTAGTTTTGCGACGGGAAAGCGCCCTGCAGCGCAATGCAGAAGTTGAGAACGATGTACGGCTGCATGTTCTGGTGCGGTTGAGAACCGCCCGTATTCGTGACCGACGCCGGATTGAGCGTGGTCAGACTACTCAGAGGGCCGTAGATCGGTGTTGTCAGGGTGCCGAGGAGGTTGGGACTGGGGATTGCCGAGTCGGCGGGGTTGGGTTGGAGATTGGCCTGCACGAAGTGGTTGTGGGAGGGCATCTCCGACTGGGTCAGAGTGTGCGACTCCTGACCGCCGATCTGCCCTTGGGTGATGCCCGATCCGATGTGAACGGGGGCCTTGCCGCGGAAGTCGGGCAGCGCGAACGTCGTCTGTCCGTTGCCGCCGTACATCGTGCCTAGGAGGGAAAAGAGCGCCTGGTTCTGGTTGATGGGGAGAAACTGGCCGTTGCAGCCAGCCCAACCCTTTGGAGCAAAATTGAAGGCCATGATGCGTATCTCTGACAGGAAAGGTGTACCCATACGACTACCTCCTTTTCGTTCTCTCTATCTTTGGAGCTTGGATGCGCCTCACTCGCGTGAGGCGCATCATGTGGGGCCGCTGCGTTTGGCTACTTCTACTATGGACAACTCGCTCCTGAGGTGAACTGGTTCGTTCCGAGGTGGAACGCGTCCGTGCCTAGACCGCCGTTACTGGCCGCAATCCACGCGGCTGCGTTGGCATCGGTGGAACCCGAGTAGTTGAGCAGCTTGAAAGTGCTGCTGTTGAAGATGGCGGCCTCGATCGGGTTGCCGCCGCTCTGCCAGGTGCCGGTGATGGTGTTGCGGTTCGCCGGAACGGTATGGGTCGCGGTCATATCGCCGAGGTTCAGGGCGAAGCAGACCGCATCGCCGCTCGTGGTTCCGGGGTAGACGTCGATCGCGTACGACGTATTGGGGCTTCCAACCGGATTGTGAATGTTGTTTGTTTGCACCGTCGCCGTGAGGGAGCTACCACCCTGGCCGCCAACGATCCAGATGCCCTGGGCATCGACACCGGAGATGTTGTTGTTCGAAACATTGACCGTAGAAGCGCCGCTCACTCCGAACGACGCCACTTTGATGCCCGCGCAGCCGCCGCCGCAGGTGGCGCTGGTGATGACGTTGTTGGTCACCGTGCCGGTGAATACGCCATTCGTCCCGTTGGCCTTTCCGACTGTGATTGCGTTCGAACCGAGGTTGTGCGTGGTGACGGACGTCAGGCCGGTCACTGTGAAGTTGAACGTGGTGTTGGTACCCGTCTCCTGCATGAGGAGGCCGTTCGTCCCGGTCACCACGCCGCCATTGAGAATGCTCGTCATCGACGAGCCGGAGTTCGCCTGGAACATGACGCCATTGCCCGTGTTGGCCGAGCTCGCGGTGATGTTCACATTGGTTGCCGTGACATTCAGGGTCGTACCTGCGATGTACGAATTGACTTGGAGCTGGTCGGGGTTGCCGCTTCCGCTGTTGCTCGTAAGCGTCGGACTGGTCAAGGTGATGTTCGCCGTGCCCGTGTTGTTGGTGATCATCACGTTGTGCAGCCCGCTGTTGTTGTGGACGTTCAGCCCGGTGACGCCGGTGGTGCCGGTCAGGTTCTGGAAGTTGAAGGGCGTCTTGGCCACGTTGGTGAAGTTCGCGATCTCGAGGGTAGCGACCGTCATTGCACTGACGGCGTTGCCGATAATGCCGGAGTCATTCGATCCCGTGCCGTCGACGTAAATCTTGTTGAGGGTGGGACTGGCCGCCGTTACCAGATAGATGGCGGCGTCGCAGGTCGTGTTCGAGCTACCCGAGACATCGTCTCCGCAGGCGACGGCCGTCGTGCCGTTGCCCTTGAAGTACATGTTGTTGAGTGTGACGGCCCTGGCGTTGTTGAACTCGGCGCCGCGCGTGGTGCCGCCCTGAATCGTACCGCCCTGACAATCCGTGGCGCCGATATGCGTTGAATCGCAGAGACCGGAGCCTCCGGTACCGGTGACGGTGAAGCTTCCCGTGCCGGTCAGGGCTGAGACGGTGATGCCTTTGGCGGCGCCATTGGAGCTGATCTTGTGGAAGCTGAAGACTCCGGTGGCGGTGGTGACGGTGACGGCCGTGCCTGTCGTCGAGGTGATGTCGTTGAAGGTGAAGTTACTCCCACCGCTGCTGACAATCGTAACCGCGGCGCCGGTCGTCGATGTGACGTTGTTGAACGTCACGCCGGTGCTCGACGTGTCGGTGTTCCAGTTGATGCCCTTGCCGGCGGCGGTGGTGACGTTGTTCGTGCCGCTGACGTTGACGATGCCGCCGCCGGTGGCGGTAAAGGCATCGGCGCCGCCTGTGCTCAGGGTCAGGCCACCGCTGAAGACCGTGGTCGAACCGCCCGCAGCGTTGTTCATGAAGACACCGTTGCCGCCCGAGCTGGTGATGAGACCCGAGAAGGTGATGGTTCCACCGGTCCTGGTCTGGAGGTCGACCGCTCGCTGCCCTGCTGTGTTCTGCGTGATCGTGCCGCCGTAGCTGACCGATGGGGTGCCGCCGCTGACCACGAACGCGCCGCCGGTATTGCCGGCAATCGTGCCGCCCGTGATCGTCATCGTGCCGCCGGTGACGTTGGTCAGCAGGATGCCGTTCACGCCGCCGCTCGAGTTCAGCGTGGCCAGAGCCGACGCACCGAGCGCCTGCCCATTCAGATCGAGAGCCGTGCTGCTGACGTCGATGCTGCTCGCGCCGCCCGTCGCAGTGATCGCGAGCGTACCGTTGCCGACCATCGTGAGGCCCTTGCCGGTGTGGCCGGTTCCAGTGGCCGATAGCGTGAGGTGATTGAACGTGATCGAGCCGCCGGTGTTCACGCCGGTGATGGCTACCAGGGTGTTGCTGAAGTTGTTGTTACCCGAGGTCAGGCTCAGGTTGTTGATGACCACGGTGCCGGTGATAGCGCTCAGTGCGGAGATCACGCCGTTGATGCCATTGACGTTGCCGCTGAGCGAGGTGCCGTTCATCGTCAGAGTGCCTGTGCTGTAGGTGGCGATGTTCAACAACGTGCCGCCGTTGACGTTGTCGGTGATCGTGCCGCTATAGGTAATGTTCGCCGAGGAGCTCGTCACCGAGAACGTGTTCGTGGCGCCGTTGATGCTCGTGCCGGAGCCAAACGAAATCGTTCCGGATGCCTCACTGCTGATGGTGATGCCGCCTCCGGTGCCGGTGATGGTGTTCGCCGCGCCGGTGAAGTTGTACGTGCCGGTGCTGCCGCTGATGCCGATGCCGGTGCTCGTGCCGCTCGTGGTCACGTTGGCGCTGAAGTTGATCGTGTTCGAGTTGCTCGAGGCGATGGTGACGGCATTCGCGCCACCGGCTTGGTTGATCGTGGCGCCCCACGAGATCGTGCCGCCGCTGCCGCCGGTGACGTTGAACGTTGCGCCGGTGGCTCCGGTGAGCGAGCCCGCCGTGGCACCCCACGTACCGGTGACGGCGTTGAGGTTCACACCGTTCGTGCCGCCTGTAGAGCTGACGTTCGCGAACGTGCCGGTGACAGCGCCGGTGGCGAGGTTCAGCGCGGTGGCGCCTGAGACGTTGACTGCCGCGCCGATCGAGAGCGTGCCGAAGGTGGTGCCGCTGATCGCGGTCGTGGAGCCAGTGAGCGTCACACCAGCCAGCGTAACGGTCGAGGTGCCGAGTGTATTGAGTGAGAGACCGGTCGTACCGCCGCTGATCGTCCCGCCGTTGATGGTCACGTTGCCGTTGCCGAGCGACGTCAGAGAGACGCCCGTGGTGGCGCCTGTGGTGTTGACGCTGTTGAAGGTCACACCCGACGCGCCGACGGTCACTGCATTGATGTTCACGCCGGTGCCGGCAGCGCCGGTGGTGACGTTCGCAGTGCCGGTCACGCTGAGCGTGCCGCCGCCGGTAGCGTTGAAACCTGATCCGGTCGCGCTCGTGGCGTTCAGCGTGCCGCTGAAGTTGATGGTCGTGCCGGTGTTCGTCGTCAGGTTGACGGCGGTATTCGCCCCTCCGACATTCGGCGTCTGGCTGCCGGTGAAGTTGATCGTCCCCGAGGCGTTGTTGTTGACAAGGATCCCGGTGCCGGCGTCGTTGATCGTGGCGCCGAGGGCGATCGTCCCCGCTGACACGGGACGATTCTGAATCGAGACCGTGCGTCCGGCCGCTCCGGAGGTGATCGTGTTCGTGTTGTCGAGCGTGATCGCCGCGGTGCCGTTGTTGACATCCAGGCCCGTGGCGTTCCCGCTGATCGTCGCGTTGGTGACGGTCACCGTGCCGGTCATGCTCGTCAGGTGCAGGCCGGAGCTGGTGTTGTTCTGGATCGTGATGGTGTCGGCGGTGAACCCGGCGTGGGTGACGACCGAGGAGATACCGTCGCGTGTGGCGCCGGTGATGGTCAGACCCTTGACCGTGTTGCCGTCGTTGATCGTGACCGCGTCACTCGCGGCAGTCGTGTTCGAGATCTGCGGCTTCGTTCCTGCAGCCACGAGCGTGTTGCTGTTGACGACCAGCGCTACGCCTTCGCCGATGAGCTGCTGGTTGGACTTCAGCGTGATACCGGCGGTCTGATTGGCCGTCGTGCCATCGCCGTTGTAGACGAAGATGATGTCGCTTGCGGCCGATGCCGCCGCCGCTGCCGCGAGCGTGTTGAACGGCGATTGCGACTGGCCGTTGCCGCCGCCCGCCGCGTTGTTCTTCACGTACCAGACGCGGTTGACGAGATTCAGAGTGACCGTGCCGGTGTTCGTGGCTGGTCCTGTGGAAGCCGCGTATTGCGGGATGCTCGGGATCGTGCCGGTGTTGCTGCTGCCGGTGTAGTTGAACGTGTCCGACGAGATCGACGTGAGCGGCGGGGTGTACTTGAACGTGCCGTCGGCTGCGATGGTGACGCTGCCGCCCTGCGTGGTGGCAAAGGTGCCGATGCTGCTGGCGGCGACGGTGACGCCGCTGGCCGGCGTGTCGTTGGAGACGATCGTGCCGGAGAGCTGTACGGCCGGGGTGGCCGGCGCCGAGGTCGATCCGCCGGTGACATACGCCTGGGTGTTGTTAACGAGGTTGCTGTACGAGTCCGCCGTCATATTCGGCAGGATCGAGAACGGGAACGTCGCCGTTCCGGTGCAGCCGGTGGATTGATCGGTCGCGACCGGAGTCATATTGAATGTGCCCGTCGCGGACGGAATACCGCTCAGCGATCCGGCGACGATGGTCAGGTTGATGCCGGGCGGCTGGTCGCCGGCCGGGAACGCCCAATGAATCGTGCCGCTCTGGCCGGTCGCGGTGAAGGTGTTACCGGCCGGATAGCCGACGTTGAACGTCGCCGCCGGGAACGAGCCGCCGCCGGTCCTGGTGACGGTGATGGTCGGGCAGGTGACGGTGAGGGTGTAGTTCGACGTTCCGAAGCAGCCGTTCGAGTCGAGGGCCTTGACGACGATATTGAATGTACCAATCGAGTTGGTCGTGCCGGACAGATGGCCGGTGGACGCGTTCAATGCGATGGTACCTGGCAGTGTGTCGCCGGTCTCGCTCCAGGTTACGGTGCCGAGGATGCCGCTGGCCGTGAAGACGACGTCGAGCGTGGTGCCGGCCTGAACGCTGGTCTGAGCCGGGTTGGTGACGGTGACCGTCTGGCAGTTGATCGTCAGCGTGTAGGGCGTTGAGCCGGAGCAGCCGTTGGCGTCGGTGGCTGTGACCGTGATGTTGAAGGAGCCGGTCGAGGTCGTCGAGCCGTGCAGATGACCGGTGGTGGAGTCGAGGACGATTCCGGCGGGCAGGGTGTCACCCGTCTCCGTCCAGTTGATCGTGCCGTTGCCGCCCGACTGGCTGAAGGCCTGGTCGAAGTTGACGCCTGCGGTACCCGAGGTCACACCCGGAGGCGTTACGGTGATGACGTTGCAGGTGATGTGCAGCGTGTACGTGGCGCCGGTGCCGGTGCAACCGTTGCTGTCGGTCGCAGTGACGACGATGGGGAAATTCCCCGCCTGCGTCGGCGTGCCGTCGAGGATGCCAGTAGCTGCATGGAGCGTCAGGCCGGTTGGCAGTGTCGAAGCCGTGGTGTAACTGGGGGTGCCGAGCGTACCGGACGAGGTGAAGGTCTCGCTGAAGGCCACGGCCACTGTGCCGTTGGTGTTGACCGGGTTGGTGACGCTGATGGGGTTACAGGCGATGTTCAGGCTGTAGGTCGATCCCGTGCCCGTACAGCCGTTGGCGTCGGTGACCGTGACCACGATCGAGAACAACCCGTGCTGCGTGGTCGTGCCGGAAAGGACCCCAGCGTTAGAGAGCGAGAAGCCGGTCGGCAGCGTCGACGCAGTCGTGAAGGTCGCCGTGCCGTGCGCGGCGCTCTGGGTGAAGGTCTGGCTGAAGGCCACTCCTGCCATGCCGGTGTTCGTGAGGGGGTTCGTGACGGTGATGGTCTGGCAGTTGATGAACAGGTTGTAGGTCGAACTGACGCCGGAGCAGCCGTTGACGTCCGTCACCTTGACGGTGATTGGGAACGACCCCTGCTGGGTTGGCGTGCCCGAGAGTACGCCGGCGTTCGAAAGCGTCAGGCCCGCCGGCAGCGTGCCGCTGTTGATGGCGAACGAAGCCGGGGTGTGGGTGCCGACGCCGCTCTGGGTGAACGTCTGACTGAACGGCGCGTCAACGGTGCCGGTCGTTACAACGGGCTTGGTGACGGTAATGGTCTGGCAGTTGATGGTCAGCGAGTAGGTCGAACCGGTGCCGGTGCAGCCGGCGCCATCAGTGACGGTGACGACGATCGGGACGGACACCACCGGGGCTGTCGGCGTACCGGAGAGAACGCCAGCGGTCGAAAGCGTCAGACCGGCAGGAAGGGTCGAGGCGGTCGTGAAGGTGGCCGTACCGAACGCTCCGCTCTGGGTGAAGGTCTGGCTGAACGGTGTGTCGACCGTGCCGGTGTTCACACCCGGGTTGGTCACGGTGATGGTCGGGCACGAGATGACGAGGGTGTAGATCGAGCCGGTGCCCTGACAGTTGTGCGAGTCGGTGGCGGTGACCGTGATTCCGAACGTGCCGAACTGCGACGGCGTGCCGTCGAGAACGCCTGTGGCGGTATGGAAGGTCAGACCGCTCGGCAAACCGCCGCTCTCGCTGAACGTGGTCGTGCCGATGCCGCCGGACTGCGTGAAGGTCTGACTGAACGCCACACCGACCGTGCCGGTGGTCGTGGCCGGGTTGGTGACCGTGATGGTCGGGCAGGACGTGACGAGGG
>DATLVW010000245.1:0-8382 GCA_035577085.1 Thermoanaerobaculia bacterium | reverse complement strand
GTCCGAGCTTCAGCGTCCGAAACCCGCCGAGAAACCCGTCACCGCCGCGGCCATCCCGGAACGGCACCGCGGCGACATTGTTCTTATTCTCGATGACGTCGGCTTCGATCATCAACCCCTCTCGCAGGCGATGACGATCGATCCGAATGTGAACTTCGCGATCCTCCCGAACGGCACGCGCTCCACGGAATTCGCGGCGGTACTTCACGACCGCGGCTTCGAGCTGCTTTGCCATCTACCAATGGAGCCGGAGGGCTTTCCGCGCATCTCGCCCGGAACGGGGGCCGTGCTCACGTCGATGTCGGACGCCGAGATCGTGCGAACAACACGCGCGAACGTCGGTGCCATCCGCTTCGCTCGCGGCGTGAACAATCACATGGGCTCGCGCGCCACCGCGGACCGGCGCGTGATGACGGACGTACTCGGCGCGCTGCCGCAAGGGATGTACTTCATCGATTCGAAGACGACGGGCAATTCCGTGGCGGGATCGCTGGCGCATTCGATGAACGTGAAGACGGCCTCGCGCAACGTCTTCCTCGACGACGCGCAGGACGACGCGGCGATCCGCCATCAACTAGGCGAACTGTCGAGAGCCGCTGCCGCGCACGGCATCGCGGTCGGCATCGGCCATATGTATCCGTCGACGGTGCGCGTCCTGACCGAGGACGCGCCAGCCTTGCGCGCAAACGGCTTCCGCTTCCTCCGCGCCAGCGCCGCCGTCGAGTAGGCGCGGTTTACGTAGGTTTTACGTAGGTCGGACTCTCCAGTCCGACTGCACGTGATGTCGGACTAGAGAGTCCGACCTACGTAAAACCGACCCTACGTAAAACCGAAGCCTGCTCAACCTGAAGGCAACGGTACACTCCGCGCTCCATGCTGCTCGCCCTCTTCCTGATCGACCTCGCCGCCGGCCTCTACCTCTTTCTCCCGCTCGTCGGCCGTCGCAACGCAGGCGTCAAGTTCTACCGCCTGATCCTGATCACAACCGGCGTCCTCGCCCTCTGCGCCTACCTCGCCGATTTCGCCGCGCACGGTGGCCACTTCAGGATCCATGCGCTGCCAGCCATCACCCTGACGATCATCGTGTTCGCGACCCTTCGCTATCCGAAGCGCCTGATCTTCCGCATCCCGGCCGCACTCCTCGGCATCGTCTACCTCGTTCTTCCCGTGATCGCATGGCGCGAGGGAACGCACACGTCGATCCCCTGGTCCATCGCTGGTGCGCTATCGAGCGTGGCACTCCTCGGCAGCGTCAACCTGGCCATGCTCCTCGGGCACTGGTACCTGGTCGTGCGCGGGATGGCCATCGATCCGCTGAAACGGCTCACGATCGCAACGCTGGCGGCGACGAGCTTGAAGATCGTCGCCGTCGCCATTGCGATCGTCGCCGGCGGCGCCTGGTACGAAGTAGCCATCCGCCAGGGGATCTTCTTCTGGATGCGCGCCGGGTGGGGATTGATGGGTCCACTGCTCCTCTATCCGATGGTGTGGGGCACCGTGAAGATCCGCTCGACGATGGCCGCGACCGGCATCCTGTACGTCGATGTGGTCGCCGTCGTGATCGGCGAAGTGCTCGGCGCATGGCTGAGCGCAATCGCGCATATCCCTGTTTAGACTTTCTTTGAACCACAGAGTCACAGAGAGCACAGAGAACTCTCTGTGTCCTCTGTGTCTCTGTGGTTAAAGCCTTTACGAATGTCCTTCCTCGGCCCCAGGTGGCGCAGCGCCGTAAACATGCCGATCGTGGATGACCAGATCGAACGGCTTGAGGCGCGGATTGGGCGGATACCCGCGATGCACCGCCTGGCATTCGTAGCAGACGATGACGTCCTTCACGATGCGCCAGACGATGTAGTCGAGGATCGTGACGCCGAGGAGGGAGAGACCGTAGGTCCAGGGGACGAAGACCGAGCCGAGGACGACGAGCGCAATCCCGGTCCTGCGGTTGAAGTCCTTTTGAAAATAGAGCTCTTCGTGTCCGCACGCGGCGCAGCGGTCGATGACGGAGTCTTCCGCCGGCGCAGTCACGCCATTCGCCACGCCGCAGAAATCACACGGCCGCGACACCTCACCGGCATCGCGCACGAGGCGCTTTTCGCATTGAAGACAGAGGAAGTTGACGGACGGCATGGGCAGTGGAGCGAGTAGATTAGTGGATTCGTCGATCAGAAAGAGGCTCGATCCCGAGCCTCTGATCTCTAATCCACTGATCTCCGCCCACGCTACTTCGCCCGCTCGAGGTACCGGTTCTCGCTCGGGTCGACGATAATCTCTTCGCCTTCGTTGACGAACGGCGGCACGAGCACCGTCACGCCGTTCTCGAGCTTGGCGGGCTTGTACGACGCGGAGGCCGTGGCGCCCTTCACCTGCGGCTCGGTCTCGGAGATGCGGACGCGGATCGTCTTCGGGAGCTCGACGCCGATCGGCTTGTCTTCGTAGAACTGCACCTGCAGCTTCACGCCGGCATCCAGCCACGCGGCGGAGTCGCCGAGGTCGTCGGAAGAGATCTCGACCTGCTCGAAGCTCACGGTGTTCATGAAGTGATGGGCATGGCCATCGGAGTACATGTACTCCATCTCATGCTGGTTGATGTACGCCTGCGTGATCTCGTCCTGCGAGCGGAAGCGGTGCTCGAACTGGTTGCCGGTGCGCATGTTGCGCAACTTCGCCTGCACCATCGCGCGGAGATTCCCGGGCGTGTGGTGATTGAACTCCATCACCTTGCAGAGATCGCCGTTGAACACGATGACGATCCCTCTCCGAATGTCGTTGGCCTGCATGAAGTGGTGAATCCTTTCGCTGATAGACTCCCGGCCCTATGAGCCGGATCATTTCGATTTCTCTGTGTGTTGCGGCAGTTCTCGGGTTTGGTTGCCGTCCCGGAGCCGAACGACAAACGGCCGCCGAGACGAACGATATTCCAGTTGGCGTCTATGCGGCGACGAGCGGATCGGAGGCTGCCTTCGGGCAGGCAACCGTTCAGGGCGAACAGCTCGCCGCCGAGGAGATCAACAATTCCGGAGGCGTGCTCGGCAAAAAGATCCGCCTCGTCATCGAAGACGATCAAGGCAAAGCGGAAGAAGCGGCGTCGGTCGTCACCAAACTCATCACGCACGACAACGTCCTGGCCATCCTCGGCGAGAACTCCTCCAACCAGTCGCTTGCCGCTGCCCCGATCTGCCAGGCCTCGAAGGTGCCGATGATCTCGCCGTCGTCGACGAACCCCAGCGTCACGAAGAAAGGCGATTACATCTTCCGGGTCTGCTTCACCGACCCGTACCAGGGGAAAGCGCTGGCGATGTTCGTCCGCGCCAACCTGCACGCGACGACGGCGGCGATTCTGCGCGACAACAAGAATGACTACTCGGTTGGCCTCTCCGAAGTCATCCGCAAGGAGTTCGAGACGCTCGGCGGCAAGATCGTGGCGGAGCAGAGCTACAGCGGCGGCGACAGCGATTTCCGGCCGCAGTTGACGGCAATCAAGTCGGCCAATCCGGAGGTGCTCTTCATCCCCGGTTTCTACACGGAGGTCGGGCAGATCGCTATCCAGGCCCGCGACCTCGGCATCACCTATCCGATGGTTGGCGGCGACGGCTGGGACTCGCCGACCGTGATTCAGATCGGCGGCAAGTCAGTCGACGGCTGCTACTTCTCGGACCATTACTTCGTCGGCGAGCCGCGTCCGGCGGTGCAGAAGTTCGTCGCTGAGATCCTCAAACGCTCCGGCAAGAACCCCGACGCCAACTCCGCCCTCGGCTACGACGCGCTCTACACGCTCACGAACGCGATCAAGCGCGCCGGTTCCCTCGATCGCAAAGCGATCCGCGACCAGATCGCCGCGACAAAGGACTACCAGGGCGTCTCCGGCGTCATCACCATGGGCCCCGACCGCGATCCGATCAAGCCGGTTGCGATGATCAAGATCGATGGGGGAACGACGCACTTTTCGGGGTGGATACAACCTTGAATTGCGCGGCCCTGGCGGGCCGCGCGTTGTCGGTTGTCGGTTAGTTGCGCTTCGCGCGTTGTCGCGCGCAGATTCGCATACCGCGATTCACGACTCTGACAACGCCCGAAGGGCAATCAACCGACAACCGACAACGCGCGCAGCGCAATAATCACATTTCGATTTGCGCGCCCAACTCGATGATCTGGTTCGTGGGTAGCGAGAAGTATTGTGCCGCGCTCGACGAATTGCGCATCATCCAGCCGAAGAGGCGCTCGCGCCAGATGGCCATGCCGGGGCGTTTCGTCGCCACCAGTGTTTCGCGCCCGAGGAAGTAGCTCGTCGTCATCGGATTGAAGGAGCCGATCTCCTTCGAGAGCCGGGCGAGGTGATCGGGGAGGTCGGGATCCTCCATGAAACCGAAACGGAGAACGAGGCGGGAGACGCCCTCGCCCAGTTCCTTGTACTCGAATCGCTCCTGATCCTGCAGATGCGGCGACTCCTCCACGCTCACGCTGAGGAGGATCACGCGCTGGTGTACGACTTTGTTGTGTTTGAGATTGTGCAACAGCGTCGTCGGAACGCCCTCGGCCTGCCGTGAAAGGAAGATGGCGGTACCGGGCACGCGCGGTATGCGGCCGCCTTTCAGGTCGCGCAGGAGGTCGTCGGTCGACAACGTCGTTTCCTTGAGCCGCTCGGCCAGAATCTGCCGGCCGCGCGCCCAGGTCGTCATCGCCGTGAAGATAAGGGCTCCGATCACGAGCGGGAACCAGCCGCCTTCTTCAACTTTGATGATGTTCGCGCCGAAGAACGAGAGGTCGATGATGAGGATCGGAATCGTCAGGCTAAGGACAGCGATGAGCGACCAGTTCCAACGCTCTCGCTCCACGATGGCCAGCAGCGCCGTCGTGATGCCCATCGTCGCAGTGACCGCAACGCCGTACGCGGCGGCGAGCGCGCTTGATTCCTTGAACGCCAGCACGAGGCCGATCGCTGCGATCATCAGGACCCAGTTCACTGACGGGATGTAGATCTGGCCAATCTCGCGCGCGGATGTGTGGCGGATCTGGATGCGCGGTGCGTAGCCGAGTTGCACCGCCTGCCGCGTCAGTGAGAAGGCGCCGGAGATCACTGCCTGCGACGCGATGACCGCTGCCACTGTGGCCAGGATGACCAGCGGGTATTTGGCCCAGTTCGGCGCCATGTGAAAAAACGGATTCTCGACCGCCGATTGGTCATGAAGCAGCAACGCACCCTGACCGAAGTAGTTCAGCAGGAGCGAAGGAAAGACGACGGCGAACCACGCCAGCCGGATGGGACGAGCGCCGAAATGGCCCATGTCGGCGTAGAGCGCTTCGCCGCCGGTGACTGCCAGGAAGACGGCGCCTAGAACGAGGAATCCTTGCAGTCGATTGACGATGAAGAAGTGAACGGCGTGCGTCGGCAGGATGGCGAAAAGAACGCGCGGATAGACCGCAATCCAGCGGATGCCGAGGAGTGAGATGACTCCGAACCAGACCATCATCACAGGTCCGAACAAAGCGCCGACCTTCGCTGTCCCCGCGCGCTGCACGACGAAGAGAATGATGAGGACGACTACGGTGATGATCTCGACATACGGTCCGAAAACGGGCGTCGCCACTTCGAGCCCTTCGATCGCGCTGAGTACGGAGATGGCGGGTGTGATCATGCCGTCGCCGT
Organism: Thermoanaerobaculia bacterium; assembly: GCA_035577085.1. Classification (GTDB taxonomy): domain Bacteria; phylum Acidobacteriota; class Thermoanaerobaculia; order Gp7-AA8; family Gp7-AA8; genus JADGNZ01. The sequence goes on along the minus strand of DATLVW010000245.1, from coordinate 2,735 downwards.
AGAGAAGCGCCGATCCGAAGAGGCCGAGTGCGATGAGGATGGCCCGGCGGGTCGACTGCGACTCGCGCGTGCGCGCCAGCGACATCAGCGCCAGGATGCCTCCTTCGCCGCGGTTGTCGGCGCGCATGACGAAAACGAGGTACTTGAGCGAGATGACGATGATGAGCGACCAGCAGATGAGCGAGAGGATGCCGAGGACGTTGTCGGGCGTGGCTCTGACGCCGTGCTTGAGGTGAAAGCACTCGCGGAGCGCATACAGCGGACTCGTACCGATGTCGCCATAGACGACGCCGAGGGCGCTCAGGGAGAGGATGAGGAGATAGCGTCCGCTGCTCTTGTGATCGGGGGAACCTTCCATCGGGCGCGCGAAGGTAACACGGAAGGGGGTGGGGTGTGGGAGGTGGGGAGTGGGAAAGCGCCCGTGATGTGGGGCGTCGGGTGTCGGGAGTCGGGTGTCGGGAGTCGGGTGTCGGATGAGGCCAGACACTCCCGCCGGTTGGTCATCGGTCAATTCGGCAGCCGCATTCCTTCGCACCGTCGCCCCCACCTCCTACACCCCACACCCCACCCCCCACCCACTGCCCAACCTCCGCGACACACCCTGTGTTATATTGACCGACCCGCGCAGCCCAGCGGTTGGTGCCATGATCGAGATCCAGATCGTTCCGAGCGATATCCGCCGTCGCGTGCGCTATGTCTTTTTCGACCGGCGCCGCGTCGTCGTAGCGCTCATCTTCCTCTCGGTCCTTCTGGCCGGTCTCCTCGGCTCCATGGCCGCGGCCCCCACCGTCATCCGGCGCGTCTACAAAGACAACTACCTCAAGTCGATGCGCGACGAGCGGGATATCCAGCGCGAGCGCCTGCAGGAAAACGTCGTCCAGATGACGTCGGTCGAGAAGAGTCTGGAAGAGCAGCGCATCCGCGTCGAGAAGCTGATCACCATCTACGGTCTCGACCGCAACCTCGGCACCGGCGGTTTCTCGCTGCCCCTGCACCTGAAGTCCGATGCGACCGATCTCCACATCGACGACGCACGCCATCACGAGACCGCGCTGCGCACGGCCATGCGGCGTCTGCAAGCTCAGATCGAGCTTCTGGCCAGCTACGAGACCGCGAACGCCGACCTCGTGCGCCACACGCCCTCGATCCTTCCACTTCCCTCCGATCAGTTCGTGCTTACGTCACCGTTCGGCATGCGCATCTCGCCATTCACGCGCGCCTCCGACTTTCACAAGGGGATGGACCTTTCCGCCCCCACCGGCACGCCGGTCTACGCGACCGCCGACGGAGTGGTGAGTTTCGCCGGCCGCTTCCCGCTGCGCGACAGCGTGGCGTGGTGGCGCTTCGGCAACGTCGTCGTCGTCAATCACTCCGACCGTTTCATCACCATCTACGGTCACTGCGACACGGTCAAGGTCCACGCCGGTCAGCAGATCAAGCAGGGCGAGGTTATCGCCTCGGTCGGCTCGACCGGCTGGAGCACGAATTCGCACCTCCACTACGAGGTTCGCAGCGATTTCGAGCAGCCCGGCGCCTACGTCCCGATCGATCCGCGCATTTACATCCTCAACTATCAGTGGCCTAATGAAGCATCCCTGTTGATGAAGGCTCGTACGAGCAAGGATTACAAGGACTTCGATCCGCTTCCCACGGCGTTTCTCGGGCGCAGGAGGGTGTGAGATGAGCAGCAACGCCGCCGACCAGGCGAACTTTCCGACGATGATCATCCCGCGCGGCACGGAGATCCGTGTCAATCAAAGCGGGCAACTCTCGATCAAGACTCCCGGCAATCTGGTGATTCAGAACTCCGGGACGTATTCCGAGATCGAGTCGACGAACGGTTCGATCCGCATCGAGGAGAACGTGACGGTCGAAGCGGTGAGCATCCGCGCCGGGCAGGCCTGCTTCATCCAGGGCACGCTCACGGCCTGGCGCGTTCACGCCAAGCGCATCACTCTCGAAGAGCGTGCCCGCGCCTTCATCATGCTGCAGGAGTCCGAGCACCTCGAGATGGCGAAGAACGCGCGCCTCGTCGGCAACTTCTCCAACGAGAAGGAGCTCTTCTTCATGATGGGCAAGTTCAGCCCGCAATTGAAAGAGCTTCCCGGCACAGTGGACATGTCGACGCCGGCCACGATCGAAGGACGCGTGCCCGCAGCCTGGATTCCACCAGGCTCACAGCCCGGCACGACGCCAACGCCCACGCATCGCGAAGAAAACGGCGATCGCCTCCGCGTCGCGCAGTCGCTGCTGGAGCGGGAGATTGCCCGCACCGATCTTGCCCCGGCTGAAGCCGAGGCGCTGCGTGAGGTGCTGTACGCGTTGCGCGAGCGGAATGTGACGCGCGTTGGAGCCATCTATCGCGGCGCATTTGCGGAGCTGAAGACGCAAAGCGAAGGCGTGCGGCAGGCGTTCGAACAGTTGGATGGGTATTTCGGCGCGAGATAGCTTCGGTATTGCGCTTCGCGCGTTGTCGGTTGTCGGTTGATTGCGCTTCGCGCGTTGTCCTCGGGATTCTCAAGCTGGTTCGGCGGGATGGACGCTTGCCAACCTAACCTGTCGCCCGCTGAAGCCGGTTGCTCGCGGGAACTCCGTGCGGACAATGACGGCTCGTTACGCCCTATCATCTGTTTGTGACCCGCACGACGCTGCTGGCGATATCGCTCGTGTTTCTCATCGTCCCGGCGATGCACGCAGCGGAGTACACGCAGGACAACGCTTGCGCCTCCTGCCAT
>DATLVW010000244.1:0-5038 GCA_035577085.1 Thermoanaerobaculia bacterium | reverse complement strand
CACCTACTTTGCATTGTCCGGCGGCGGATGGATCGCCTGGGGTGTCGTCTTTCCCATCGCAACGCTGGCGCTGCGGTTGCTGCTGCCGCAGCGCATCGCCCTCAACGTGATGATGATGGCCATCGTCCTTGCGGCGCTCTTCCTGGCTCCCGAGGGACGGATGAAGCGAAACACGACCGGGATTCTGGTTGCGCTCTCGCTCATCAATGCCGGCTCCCTCGCAGTCGGGGCGCTCGGCAGCAGGAACGCCCGGAGGACGGCAATCGAGGAAGGGGTGCAGCGCCGCTCGGAAGTGCGCGAGCAACTGCGTATCCGCGACGAACTGCGCTTCGCGCGCGAGGTGCAGATCAGCATGCTCCCCGAGGCGCCGCCGAAGCTTGATTGGGCGGACATCGCCGGTGTCTCGATCCCGGCGACGGAAGTAGGCGGCGACTACTACGACTACTACATCGTCGACGGACGCCTCGCTGTGATCTGCGGCGACGTCGCCGGACATGGCCTCGCCAGCGGCATCACGCTCTCCGCGCTTCGCAGCGGCTTCACCCTGCTGCGCGATGCGTTGCTCGATCCTGCGCACGTACTCGAGCGCTTGCAGGAGGTCGTCACGCAGTCGAGCCGCCGCAGGATGATGGTGACGATCTCGGTGCTGCTGCTCGATTCCGAAACGCAACGCGCCACGATCGCTTCGGCAGGGCATCCTCCCCTTCTTCAAATCCGCGCGGGAGCTCCGCAGTTCGTCGAGCTTCACTCGCTACCGCTCGGCGCGCGGCTCGGCGAGCACGTGCCGCAGGAAGTCGTCCCCTTCGCTTCCGGCGACATCTTCGTCCTCCACAGCGACGGTATCTACGAGACCGTCAACGCACGCGGCGAAACGTACGGGCTGGAACGGCTCGGCCGCATCGCTGCCGCCTGCGATGGCAACGCGGAACAGATCCGCGATGCGGTGTTGCGCGACGTCGAGACGTTCCGCGGAACGGAAGCGCAGCAGGACGATGTCACGCTGGTCGTGGTGAAGATCGGGTAGTTACTCGGGAGCACAGACAAGAGTGTCTGTGCCACATCACTTTCGGCTTCGAGGCTCAGGTGCTCCTTGGTTGTGCCAGACGCTGGTCGTGGTCAGGATCGGGTAGTTATTCAGGAGCACAGACAAGAGTGTCTGTTCCACATCACTTTCGGCTTCGAGGCTCAGGTGCTCCTTGGTTGTGCCACGAAGGCCGGATCAGTGTGGCACAGACACTCTTGTCTGTGCTTCAGCCAACCATGAACGACAACTCTTCCAGCAATCGAACGACTTCATCATCCGTCGTGTACGCCGCGCAACCGATGCGAACGACGCCGTCCGGACATCCGAGGCGCTCGATGCAGGTGAGCGCGTAGAAGTCGCCGTTGCTGGCGAAGAGACCGTTGGCCGCGAGGTGGCGCGCGACGTCATCAGGATGGATCCCTTCGATCGTGAACGACACCGTCGGCGTGCGCGGCTGTCCCGGCGGCGGACCATAGACGCGCACGTTCGGCAGCGATGTCAGGCCGTTCCACAGCATGCGCAGTTGCACGTCGCCGCGAGAATGCAACACAGCGAACGTGCGGGCGAGACGCTCGCGGCGTGATCCTTCTTCACCGCCGAGCGAGACCAGGAAATCGACCGTCGCGCCGATGCCTGCGATCGCTTCGTGATTCTGCGTTCCTGTCTCCGCCCGTTCCGGCGACCAGTCCGGCGCCGGATCCAGCTTCGGGAACGGCAGCACGTCGAGCAGCTCGCGACGCGCGAAGAGAATGCCCGCGTGCGGGCCGTAGAACTTGTACGACGAGCAAGCAAGAAAATCGCAGCCGATGGCGCGCACGTCGATCAGCTCGTGCGGCACGAGATGCACAGCATCGACAAAGAAGAGTGCTCCGGCGTCGCGTGCGATTGCGCGGACGCGCCCGAGATCGTTGATCGTACCGACGGCATTCGATGCCGCGCCGACCGCGATCAGTTTCGTTCGCGGCGAGACGAGCGAGGCCATGTGCTCGTAATCGAGTTGCGCTGTCTCCGGAATCATCCGCGCCGTGCGCACGACGATTCCGCGATCAACCTCCAGCGCCCGCCACGGCGCGACATTGGCGTGGTGATCGAGCTCGGTGACAATGACTTCATCGCCTGCCTGCCACATGCGCCCGAGCGCGCGCGCGAGGTGAAACGTGAGCGTGGTCATGTTCGCGCCGAAGATGATCTCGGCGCGATCGGCGTTCAGGAGATCGGCGGCCGCCTCGCGCGAACGTTCGATGATCGCGTCGGTCTCCTCGCTGGTCGGATAGAGCCAGTGCGTGTTGGCGTTGTGGTGAAAGAGATACTCCGTCATCGCCTCGGCCACAACGCGCGGCACCTGCGTGCCACCAGGCGCATCGAAATAGGCGACGGGTTGGCCGTTGTGAATGCGATCGAGCGCGGGGAAGTGTTTGCGGATGGTTTCGACGGATGCGATTGCCATAAGAGAATCTTTATCCGCAGATGACGCAGATGAACGCAGATGAGAATCTGTGTACATCTGCGTCATCTGCGGATCAACCTCACTCCAAAATCTCCGCCTTGTCCCCTTCTTCGGTCAGCCACTGTTTGCGGTCGCCGGCTCGGTTTTTTGCCAGCAGCATGTCGATCGTTGCATCCGCGCCATCCTCGGCTACCAGGACGAGTTGGACGAGGCGGCGGGTGTCGCGGTTCATCGTCGTCTCGCGGAGCTGGAGCGGATTCATCTCGCCGAGGCCTTTGAAACGCTGGATGTTGACCTTGCCGCGGATCCCTTCGGCCTCGAGGCGTTGCAGGATGCCGTCGCGCTCGTGGTCGTCGAGCGCGTAGAAGACGTTCTTGCCGACGTCGATGCGGTACAGCGGCGGCATGGCCACGTGGATGCGGCCGTCGGTGACGAGCTTGCGGAAGTGGCGGACGAAGAGCGCGGTCAGGAGCGTCGCGATGTGCGCACCGTCGGAGTCAGCGTCGGCGAGGATGCAGACCTTCCCGTAGCGCAAGCCCTTCACGTCGTCGGAACCGGGATCGACGCCGAGGGCGACGGCGATGTCGTGCACTTCCTGCGAGGAGAGGACCTCGTTCGGATCGACTTCCCAGGTGTTCAGGATCTTGCCGCGCAACGGCATGATGGCCTGGTACTCGCGATCGCGCGCCTGCTTGGCGGATCCGCCGGCGGAGTCACCTTCGACGAGGAAGAGCTCGGTGAGATTGAGATCGGTCGATGTGCAATCGGCGAGTTTGCCGGGAAGCGCGGGACCGCTCGTCAGTTTCTTGCGCTCGACTTTCTTTCCCTGGCGCAGACGCGTCATGGCCGACGAGATTGCGACCTGGGCGATGCGCTCGGCGTCGGCGACGTTGTTGTTCAGCCAGATCGAGAACGCATCCTGCGCGACGCCGGAGACGAACGCCGATGCTTCGCGCGATGACAATCGATCCTTCGTCTGGCCGGTGAACTGTGGTTCCGTCATGCGCAGCGAAAGGATGTAGCTGCAGCGCGACCAGACATCTTCCGGCGCCAGCTTCACGCCGCGCGGCAGGAGATTGCGCAGCTCGCAAAATTCGCGAATGGCCTCGGTGAGTCCCGTGCGGAAGCCGTTGACGTGCGTGCCGCCTTGCGCCGTAGGAATGAGGTTCACGTACGACTCCGTGACCAGCTCGTTATCGTCGGGCACCCAGACGACAGCCCAATCGACTTCCTCGTTCGATCCTTTGAACGTGCCGACGTACGGCATCTCCGGAATCGTGGTGAGACCGGCCAGCTCCGACATCAGATAAGCCGGCAAGCCGTTCTCGTAGTACCACTCCTCGTTGTCGGTCGCATCGTTCTCGTTGATGAAGCGAAGGCGCAGGCCCGGCGCGAGAACGGCTTTAGCGCGCATGACGTGCTTGAGGCGCGGGACATTGATCTTCGGCGTGTCGAAGAATTTCTCGTCGGGCCAGAAGCGGATCGTCGTGCCCGTATTGCGTTTGCCGACCTGTCCGACGATCTTCAACTCCTGCTTCTTCTTGCCGTCGCCGAAGACCATCAGGTATTCGTTGCCGTCGCGACGCACCCACACTTCGAGCTTCTTCGACAACGCATTGACGACGGAGACGCCGACGCCGTGCAGACCGCCGGAGAATCGATAACTCTTGTCGGAGAACTTCGCGCCGGCGTGGAGACGCGTGAGAATGACTTCGACGCCGGTCACGCCTTCCTTTGCATGGCGATCGACGGGCATGCCGCGGCCGTTGTCGGCGACGGTGACCGAGTTGTCGTCATGCAGCGTGACGACGATCTCGTCGCAGTGTCCGGCGATGGCTTCGTCGGCGGAGTTGTCGATGACTTCCTGCGCGAGATGGTTGGGCCGCTCGGTGGTGGTGTACATGCCGGGCCGCTTGCGCACCGGCTCGAGTCCGGTGAGGACTTCGATGGCAGAACTGTCGTAGGTAGTGGTCATGGGTGTCGAAATGGAATGGTTTTGCCTCAGGTCGACCTGGAGCGTTGATCACCAAAACCATTCACCACAGAGACACAGAGATCACAGAGTCATTGCTTCAACTCTGTGCCCTCTGTGTCTCTGTGGTTCATCGTTCTCCTTGGTGTTTCGCCTCGCTCCGCGCATCACGCACTCGCCCGCGCGAGACGGCGTCGATTCTAACGCACGTTCCGAGACGCCCGGACTCCTCACTAATGCGTTACGATATTTGCCGACCACTCCAACCATGCCGATCGGGAGGAAGTACAACGCGGACGCCGACCGTTTCGGCGCCATCCTTCGCCAGCTCCGCGAGCAACGCGGCTGGACGCGCCAGAAGCTGGCCCAACGCGCCGGTTTGGCGACGACGTATATCGGCGTTCTGGAGGCGGGTGGCAATGTCCCGACGATCTCTACGGCCCTCGAGCTGATCGAAGTCCTCGGCGGCGACATCGGCGACATTATGCGTCGTCTCGCTGCTGCGCGCGTGGCTCCGCCGGGCTGATTCCCGGCCGTCGCGTGTATCTACGTCTACCATGGTGTAACGAACGGCGAGGTGGAGCACATTCGCGCC
>DATLVW010000243.1:0-3835 GCA_035577085.1 Thermoanaerobaculia bacterium | reverse complement strand
CGCGCGATCCTGGAAGTCGAGTCGCTGGCACGTCAGGCTCTTACGGGCAACCAACAATCAGAGCAGACGCTCCTGATCGCCTCTGAGGCGGTGCGGCTTGCGCGAGCTTCGCATCTACCCGTCGAGCATCTTGCGGAATATGCGCTCCGTCAGACGATTGCGCGAATGGGCGGAAAGCCGATTGGTGCCCAGCCGCTTCTGGACTCGCACACGACCACGCCCCGACGCGATCCCTTCTTCGTCTCGGCGGGGAGTAACTCGGGGCTCGTTTCGCGAATCCGAGGGGGAGCCCTGGAACGAATCGGTAATGTTCCGGTATCCGTATCCGCGATCAGCGCGGACGGACGCTCGATTGCTTCATGCGCGAGCGAAGTGGTGGTCCAGCGTGATTGGCGGCGTCAGACCGCATTCCATGTCGGGAACGATGCACAAGGAAGGTGCGCTCTCAGTGGCGACGGACGATGGCTCGCCTTCGGCGACTTCGCCTACGATCTCAAGGCAGACCACATGGCGGGCTCGGGCGTCCGGCTTGCGGAGCTCTGGAATCCAGACTTCCAGTTTAGCAGCGACGGTAAATGGCTCATCGCGTCGAGTGGTCAGGATCTGTGGTTATGGTCCGTTGGGGCCTCGGGACCCGAACGTCCGCCGCGGCTGCAGATTCGATCCGACAATTGGGCTGGCCGCATCGCTCCGCCGCCGTCGAGCCCAGACAACCCCGGCGTGACTGCTGCCTCGCCGCCTGAGCCGCTGCCCGATCCATCGCTGGTGCCGCGCGCCGTAAAGACGGGCGACGTATACGTTCAGCAGACCATCGATGAGGCGGTGACGTGGTCGGGCGATGGCCGATGGCTCGCAGTAGCATCGAATTCGGCGGCGATCGTGCTGGATCTTCATGATCCAGGACTGCGCACGCACGTGCTGGACATGAAGGCGGAGAGTCCGCACAGGCTTCCGGCAATGCTGTTCACCGCGTCCAGCAAGTGGCTCATCGTCAACGGCCAGACACCGCGCGCATATCGCGCACCTTCGTTCCGCCGGGGAATACCGATCGGGATGCTACCGGTCACAGCGATGGCGGCGAGCGAGGACGGACACTGGCTGGCGACGGCAACCGAAGACGTGCGGGTATGGGATCTCAGAGCTTCGACGCCGTTCGCGAGTCCGCGTTACCTTCTGCGCGGCGCAGTATCGCGAAAAGAGACGATCGAGTCGCTTGGTGGCGCCGTTCGATCGCTCGTATTCAGCCCGAATGGTCGATGGCTCATCAGTGCAAGTGCATCTGCCGAGCTATGGGATCTTCAACAGCCGGATCCGACCCTGGCACCGATCGCGTTGACACTTCCGGATCTGACAAAGTTGCGATTCCTCCCCAATCCCGATTCGTGGTTTCTGCGGTACTGGTTCACCCCTGATTCGCGGCACTTGATTTTGTACGGCGCGGAAGGTCTCAACGAGGACCTGCCGACGCACTACGCGCTCTATCCGCTGGAAGGCGACGACCTTCTGCAGTTTGCGTCCGCGAATCTGCACCGCGGCTTCACCGACGCCGAACGAAAGTGGCTGTTTCCGGAGGAACCGATCGCGTCCGCGGTGCCGGCAAAACCGCAGTGACCGCGTCACGCGCAGATATTGCCAGACGGAAACCGAAGCTGAGGCTTTCACGAATCGGGGATGGCGCCCAGTCTTGCTGCATCACGACGTGGAGGCCCCTTTCTGTCAGGAGCTCCCGAACACCGTCGTCGCTCGATGATTAGAAGGTAGCCCTCCAACATTCGTCGCGAACCAACTCAGATACAGGTTCTGGCTCCAGCCCTTTGCCGGCGGGTCGAGGCGGCAGATGTTTGCGTCGAAGCTGTTATCCCACAAACGCGATCGTCACGCGCGTGCGAGGCGCCGACGTTGTGGTCCGAGGGTCGGAAAACCCTTTGAACCACAGAGACACAGAGGTCGCAGAGTGGGCCGTCAACTCTGTGTCCTCAGCGTCTCTGTGGTGCAGTCTTTTTTTCCGCCGCGCGAAGACCTACGCTGCACGCAGACAAAACTGCAGCAGCGCCGCGGTGATCTCCTGGATGATCTGTTTCATCTCTGCGTACGGCGGGTGGAACGGCGTCGGGTTGTTCGGGCTGCCCCACTCGATCGTGTACGAGAGGACCTTCGGCTTGGACGAATCGACGATGTGGCGACTGTAGGCGTAATCGTCGGACGTTCCGGCCGTGGGATAGAGACTCATCGACTGCATGACCGTGTAGTTGCGGCCGCGCACGGCCTGGATGGCGGTGCGCATCTGATTGGCGAGATTGACGGCCGCGGTCTTGTCCGCAGCGGGTATGAACTCCTTGTAGCCGGTATCGTTCGCCACGCCGCGCTTGCCGTCGAAGGCCGGGTTCTGAAAGTTCATCTGCGGCTTCTTCGTCTGGTCGTCGTCGTCTCCCCAGCTATAGAGGATGTCTTCCGAATAGCTGTGGACGTCGATGAAGAAGCGGACGTTCGAGAAGTTTTCGAACAGCCACACCACATTCTTCGTCTCCGGCTCCGACATCGGGGCCGGGCCGACATAGATGTCGTGATCGCAGGGATTGGTCGAGTTCTGTACCGGGGCGTTGGGAGCGAAGTGCGTGGTGAAGTTCCAAAGGAAGTCGTAGTTGCGGTTCAGATCGACGCCCACGCAATCGGGGTTGTGGCTGCCGGCGGGGGCGGGGCGGCGGTTCTTTCGCCAATCCGGAGCGGCGGTCATGCTGTGATTGCGGCCGTCCGGATTGGCCTGCGGGAAGACATAAATATCCTTCTGATTGACGATCTGCTGGATCTGCGCGGCCGTGAAACTCGCGCCGCCGAGGGTGATGCCGGAATTGGTTCGGAAGGCGTCGCAGAGCTGCTCGACGAAGTTGATGAGAATGTCCGAGCTGCCCCATTCCCGCGCGTGAATCCCGCCCAGCAGGAAGATGCCCGGCCGGTTGGCCTGATTGCCGTTGCCGATCTTGAGGGCATGGCAGTCCCGGTTTTCCCACGTCTTGTTCGGCAGCGCGATGAGCTTCGTGAAGGCCGTGTTCGGAGCGGCTGCGGCAGCCGCAAGCGAGGTCTCGACGTCGTCGACATTGAGATAGTGATTCGATGTCGCGACGCTGCTGGACGCAGCCGCTCCCGCCACCGCGGGTGACCGCACCTCGGCCTGACGCATCGTCCCCGCTTCCTGCACGTCTTCGTGGACGTCGACGCCGTACCCGGCGGACTTCAACGTCGCGATCTGATCGGAATCGGCAAACGCGTCGACGACGTAACGTCCGCCGCCCACGTTCTTGCCGGTGTGGCCTGCGATGTTCAGCTTGTACTTGCGAACAAGGTCGGCCATCTCATCGTAGTTCTTCCCTGCTACGGTCACGCGATAGCGAGCCATTGGTCACTCCTGTGGAGGCGATCCGCAGATGGCGCAGAGGAGACGCAGATCAACATCTGCGACATCTGCGGATGAGTCTCGGGATCACGGTTCAGGCGCGGCGCCGGCGAAGGTGTCTCACGCGCAGCATCAGGATCCCGGTCAGAGGGACGAGCAGCAGAAGGAGCTCGAAGAGACCGTTGCCGCCGTCCAGGTTGATTCGGAAGAGCTGTTCAAGGAAGGTCATAGGAATCTCCTCTTCTTATAGGAGGGACATTTCGCCTCTTTTCCCTACCCCCGCCGCAAAGTTCAAGCCCTTCACGCCGCGCGCCCGGACGAACGAGACGACCGCCAGGCCCAGAACGCCACGCAGCCGGAGGCGATGGCAATCGCCGCGCGTCCAGCCACCAATCCCGGCTCACTGACCAGCCGGTTGAGGGCGGTCAGCGTCGCCCAGACATG
>DATLVW010000242.1:0-6661 GCA_035577085.1 Thermoanaerobaculia bacterium | reverse complement strand
TGAAAAGTGCGGGCATCGGAGTGTTCATACCGATATCATCGCCTGCATGCGTATTCGTTGCCTATCGTTGGTTGTATTTGTCGTGACCGTCAGCGCTGCCCTTGCCGAGACAGGGCAGAGACTGCCGACGGGAGCGATGCTCGATCCTGTTGGTGCGTCTCATGTCGTCGGCAATTTTCCGCTTGCGATGGCCGTCGCGCCCGGTGGGGACCGCGTGGCGCTGCTCCTCTGCGGATGGCGCGAGCAAGGCGTGCAGATCGTCGATCGCAAGTCGGGGGCGGTGCTGCAGACGCTGACGCAGCCGGCCGCGTTCATCGGTCTGGCTTTCTCTTCCGACGGAAAGACTCTCTACGCCAGCGGCGGCAACGACGACTCGATTTTCGTCTATCGCTGGAACGGGCGTGAAGCGACGCCCGACGGCAAGATCGAGCTGGTCGAGAAGCCGAAACCGAAACCGAAGGAGAAGGCGAAGGAGTACGACGGGGTTCAGTATCCGGCCGGGATCGCGGTCTCGCACGACGGTCGTTTTCTCTACGCCACAGAAAACCTCGGCGATTCGCTCGCGGTGATCGATCTTGCACAACGGAGGGTCATCCAGCAGTTGCACACCGATCGCTATCCGTATGCGGTAGTCGCCGATCCACACGGCAACGTCTACGTATCGGCGTGGGGGGATAGCACGGTCAATGTTTTTCGCGCTGCCAGTGACGGCAGCTTGCGCGGCACCGGGCGCATCGTCGCCGGCCGGCATCCATCGGCGATGCTCCTTCGCGGCTCACGTCTCTTTGTCGCCTCGGCGAGCACGGACTCGATCAGCATCATCGACACGGCCGAACGCAAAGTCGTCGCCACGCTGAAGGACTCGCCGCCGGGCGGTCCGGGCGAGGGGAGCACGCCGAACGCGCTGGCGATCTCGCGCGATGGTGGCCGGCTCTTCGTAGCCGAGGCGGACAACAACGCGGTGGCGGTCTTCGACCTGGCCACGAAGAAGCTGCTCGGACGCGTGCCCTCGGAGTGGTATCCGTCGGCGCTGGCTACGGACGGCGATGACCTTCTCGTAGTCAGCGGCAAAGGGCTCGGTTCACGTCCCAATCCGAAACGCCCGCAACTGGCGACGCCGAAGGATTCGCACGACTACACCCTCGGCCAGCTCGACGGCTCACTGCTCTCGTTCTCAGCGAACGTTTCCACCACGAAGCTGCACGCCTTCTCGGAGCGTGTGGCGCGCGCGAACAACTGGGATACGACGCGCGAGACTCCGCGCCATCCGGCGTTCAAACACGTCATCTACATCATCAAAGAGAACCGCACGTACGATCAGTTCTTCGGCGATATGAAAGAAGGGGATGGCGATCCGTCGCTGCTCTTTTTCGGCGCGGACGTCACACCGAACCACCACGCGCTGGCGCGGCGTTTCGGTCTGTTCGACCGTTTCTTCGTGAATGCCGAGGTGAGCGCGCAGGGCCACAACTGGTCGACGGCGGCGTACGGCACCGACTACCTCGAGAAGACCACGCCCTCGGCGTACGGCACGCGCGGCCGCACCTACGATTACGAAGGAACGAACCGCGACCGGGTGGTCGATGACGATGATGACGTCAATGCGCCGGCCACCGGCTACCTTTGGGATCTGGCAGTGCGCAAGAAGATCTCGTTGCGCAACTACGGTGAGTTCGCCGAAGCGGGCACCGACGAGCGCGACAGCTCCGTCACGCGATACAGAGGCGTTCGCCGCGGACTGCGGGATACCACCGCTCCCGGCTATCCCGGATTCAACATGGACATCTCCGATCAGACGCGCGTCGATGCGTGGCTCCGGGAGTTCCGGCAATACGGGGAGCGCGGTTCGCTTCCGTCGCTGGAGATCATCCGCCTGCCGAATGATCACACCCGAGGCGCAGCGGCAGACAAGCCGACGCCGCGAGCATTCGTCGCCGACAACGACCAGGCGCTGGGCCGCATCGTCGAAGCGGTCTCGCATTCGCCGTTCTGGAAAGACACCGCGATCTTCGTCGTGGAGGATGACGCGCAGGCCGGACCGGACCATGTCGATTCGCACCGGTCGGTACTATTGATGATCTCCGCCTGGAACCGCGCCGGCGTCGTACACCGCTTCGTGAATACGACCGACGTCATCGCCACGATGGAAGAGCTCCTCGGCCTCGACTCCCTCTCCCAGTTCGATCACTTCGGCCGTCCGCTCCGTGCGATCTACGCCGAGCAGCCCGACCTGACGCCGTACGACGCGATCAAGCCAGCGATCGACTTCAACGAGAAGAATCCTCCGAGCGAAGCGGCGAAGAAGTCCGCGATGCTCGATTTCTCCCGTGAGGACGCCGCGGACGACGACACGCTGAATCGTATTCTGTGGAGCGCGATCAAGGGGGAGGCAGTGCCGTATCCGGGTGCGACGAGGGCGCCGGTTGGAACATTGATGCGGTGAAGGCGCTCGTATTTTGGCAACGTTTGGCGCGACATCAAACGCCCCCTCATCCGCCTTCGGCACCTTCTCCCCCACAAGAAGCGTGGGGGAGAAGGCGCTCGTGGGAGAGGTAGTTGTGAATGGGGAGAGGTAGTCGCGAAGCTTGGTCGTTCCCCTCACGCCATGCTCATGAATCGAGCGCCTTCTCCCCTCGTGCTTTTCGAGGGGAGAAGGTGCCGAAGGCGGATGAGGGGTGTTTTGCAAAACGAACAGCACGAAGCTCTTGTGCGTTGACGCGCTTCAGAGCGCTGCCACAAGCGGAATGCGTACCGTGAATGTGGCCCCCTGGCCAGTTCCGGCGCTCGCCACTTCGATTGTCCCGCCATGCGCTTCGACGATTCGGCGCGAGATGGCCATACCGATTCCCAGGCCTGGGAATCCCTGTGCTCTTTCGCTGCGGCGGAAAGGCTCGAAGACCAAGGGTATGAATTCAGGGATGATTCCGATACCGGAATCCGACACTGCCACGATTGCCGAGCGGTCGTCACTGCGGCAACGGATGCTCACTCCGCCTTCAGCTGTGAACTTCACGGCGTTTGTCAGCAGGTTGAGAAACACCTGCCGCAGCCTGTCCGGGTCACCGCGGAGGTCGAGCGCTTCATCGGGCAAGTCGATGTTCAGGGTCACACCCTTCTGCTCTGCCTGCACTTCCACAAAGCTGGCCGCGACGCGCAGAGTCTGACGTAGGTCGAAGTCCTGCCATACCAGCTGCAGGGAGCCTTTTTCCGCATGCGCAAAGTCGAGAAGCTCGTCGACGATCTTTGTTTCGGCGGCCACCGCATTCTTCAGATTCTGCAGAGCAGGCTGCGTATTCGCGTCGCCGCCGCCCAGTTCAATCTCCAGTAACTGAATCCAACCCATGATCGACGTCAGCGGTGTCCGCAGCTCATGAGATACGGATGCGAGCAGTTCGTCCTTGGCGCGGCTGGCCTCTTCAGCGGCCCGGCGTGCCACCTGATCGCGTACATCGACGATGATCAGGCCGACGGCGTCTGACCCGGGGATGGGAAGTCGTATCGCCGAGACGAGAGCGGGCGCTTCTCCCGTGCTCCAGCGGAAAGAGATGCCGGCCTCCTGTGGTGCTTCCAGGGCACGGAGAAGCATGTCAGTGAATCGCGGCTTGTCCTTCTCTCCCACAACTTCAAGAAGGTTCCTGCCCAGTAGAGTCTCCGAGGGCGTGCCGGTCATCGTGCACAGATGGCGGTTGGCGTAAACGATCGTGCCGTCGGGGAGCACCGTAGCGACGCTTTGCGGCAGTGCTTCGACCATGGTCCGATAGAGCGGCTCGTCCGTTTGGAAACGGGAGATGCTCGTGTTGTCCTTGTCGAGAATGACGACCGCATCGATCTCGCCGCCCTGAAGTGCCCGGACCAGTTCCTCGTGCTCGAGAGCCCGCTGCCTCAACTCCAGAACATCGGAAGGCAGAACCGTCTTGGTGGAAGAGTGATCGCTCACGAGGATGCCTCAGGTTCGCGGTCGCATATCGAAACTCACCAGAACTCGTTCCGTATTCGACAGGTCGCCGATGATCTTGCGCATGGGGACGGGGAGCTTTCGCACCAGTGTCGGGATGGCCACGATCTGATCGCGGCGCGCAATCTTCGGATTCGCGGCCACGTCGATAATCTCGATCGTGTATTGATTGGCGAGGTGTTCGGCGCAGAACTTTTTCAGATTGGCGATGGCAGCCACAGACTTGGGCGTCTGGCCGACGACGTACAGGCGAAGATTCCACGATTCTTCCTGAGTAATCGCTTCTGCTTTCGTTGCTTTCCTCATGGCGCGAAACCCTCCCGTTTCCCGTGCCGCGGACGGGCAGCCGGCTTGGCGCTGCTCTTTCTGCTCGCTGCCATGATCGCCAGATCTTCGGACTCCTTGCGTTCCCGATCGGAATCGCTGGCCAGTAGACGATCCAGCTCATCACTCTCTGCAGCCATCTCCAGACGAAGGGCGGCGATCTGCGCCTCGATCTCTTTTGTACGGCGTTCGATCGCTCGCCGCTTGCGGGTGGTCTCGTCGCGTTTCTGGATCGTGGCCGCGGTCTCTTTCGCTTCCTGCGCGAGGCGGGACGAACCGGTGAGCACGCCCTCGACGCCGAGGTACGGTTCGATCAGCCGGATGCCAGCCTTGGAGAGAACGAATTCGCGCATCTGATTCGAGTGCGCGGTGCCACGGCTCTTCAGCACGTACATGGTCCGGTTGCGCTCACCGTTCGATTCGATATCGCGCAGCAACAACCAGGTGTCGATCAGTGAGGAGATGCCAGCCTCCGTTGCTTCGAGAGCGCTTCCGCCCTGGGTCAGGCTCGTGAACACGGCCGTGATCTGTTCGGCTTTGAGGAAATCGACCAGACGCATCAGCATGCCCTTGACTTCCTTGGGACTGGCGATGCTGAAGAAATTCGTGATCGGGTCGACGATGAGCATCCGCGGCGAGTGCTTGCGGATGGCCTTGTGAATCGTCGCAAGATGCATTTCCAGACCGAACGTGGTCGGCCGGGCGGCAATGCATTGCAGCATGCCGCTGCGTATGTGCGCATTCAGATCGATGCCGATGGACTTCATATTGCGCGCGATCTGCTGCGGTGATTCTTCGTAAGCGAACATCACGCAGCGCTCGCCCCGGTCGCAGGATGCTCGCGCGAAATGCGCGGCAATGCTGCTCTTGCCGGCGCCGGCGGTACCGGAGATGAGCGCCGTCGATCCGCGATAGATGCCGCCTGCGAGCATCTCGTCCAGATCGGATATGCCGCTTGCGACGCGTTCGGTTGAGGCGTGGTGGGAGAGTCCGATGGACGTAATGGGAAGAACGTCGATTCCGTCTTTGTCGATCAGGAAAGGGTATTCATTCGTGCCGTGTGACGTGCCGCGGTACTTCACGACGCGCAACCTGCGCGTAGCCACCTGATCGGACATCCGGTGATCGAGAAGGATCACGCAGTCGGAGACGTACTCTTCGAGTCCCTGACGGGTCAGAACACCATCGCCGCGCTCGGCTGTGATGACCGCCGTGACTCCCCGGTCCTTCAGCCAGCGAAAGAGGCGCCGCAGCTCGGAGCGCAAAATGGCATCGTTGGAGAAACCGGAGAAGAGTGTCTCCAGCGTATCGAGCACGACACGTTTGGCGCCCACCGTATCGATGGCATCGCCGAGCCGGAAGAAGAGCGCGTCGAGATCGTATTCGCCCGTCTCATCGATCTCGCCTCGCTCGATGTGCATGTATTCGACGAAGAGCTTCTTCTGCCTCTGCAGCCGCTGAAGATCGAAGCCGAGCGATGTCACATTCTGAGCTAGCTCTTCGGGCCGCTCTTCGAAGGCGACGAACACACCAGGTTCTCCCTGGGACACCCCTCGCACGAGGAACTCGATCCCGAAGAGCGTCTTGCCGCATCCAGGACCGCCGCAGATCAGCGTCGGTCTGCCGCGCGGAAGACCACCGCCGGTGATTTCATCCAGACCGGCGATCCCTGTAGGGCATTTCGCCAGTTCTGCAGCGGAAGTCGACCTTGGTGGCATGGGGAGGTTCCAGGAATGAATCGGGGGACCTGAACGGATCATAGTGTCTGCACCTGCCAGACGCAAGGAAGCGCCGGGAGGCGTTTCGGTCTTACACAAACCCTTTTGGCCGCTCATCCAGAGCGGAGGCCATGTCGATCAGGCCCGCGGCGAAGATTGGATTGCTGGTGCTCAGACGCAGCGGCTTTTTCTGATCGGACTTGATCGCGATGGTATTCGTGTCGGCGTCGACGGCCACTTCGAACACCTTCGGCATCGCCACCTCGGTGCGCTTGCGCTCGTCGGCGATGAGCCGCTTGTTCGTGATGATCAGCATGCCGGTGTCGAGCGGCGCCTGGTGGATGCAGTACTCCTGGAACGCCAGCGGGATCGGCGATTGCGCGTGGGGCATGCCGCCGATGACGGCGCGCAGGCTGCGGAACTGCTCGATCGCGTTTGTCTCGGCGGGGACGTCCTCTTCGGTGATCCCCAATCCTTCGCGCAATGTGAGAACCTCGGCCTCCTGCGCGGTGCCGAGGCGGTCGTCGGCGAGGAGATGCCAGACGATCGTGGCGTAGAGATCGCGCTTCACGGCGTGAACGTCCTCGGGCGTCAAACCGGCGGCATCGCCGGCATCGCTGAGAAGCTTCGAGATGGCGGCTGATTCGGCCACGCCGCGGTGCGA
>DATLVW010000241.1:0-13695 GCA_035577085.1 Thermoanaerobaculia bacterium | reverse complement strand
CCATGGCTGATGGGTGCAGTTTGCAATGCGTGCAAGCACTACTGGCGCGATCGAAAACGCGAAATGCCCCTTCCCGAGGACTTCGAGGAGGCCATCGATCCCACTGCCAACTGCTCGGCGGATAGCTGGGCATGGAGGATCACGGTTGCCGGTCTTCTGGCCCGGATGGGAAATCAATGCCGCGAGACGCTGAAGCGCTACTACTGGGCGGATGAATCGAAAGAGTCGATCGCCGCCACGCTCTCTCTGTCGCCCGGCTACGTACTCCACCTGTTGTCGTCATGCAGGCAGCGCATGCGCGAGTTGCTGAAGAGGAGGACTTCATGACTCACCCCGACGAAGCGGTCCTGAGCGCATTCAGCCTCGACGCGGAGTCTCTGGCCGATCGTGAAGTTGTGGCCGCGCATGTGGCAGACTGCGAGGCCTGCCAGGAAGCTATCGCGGCATTCCGGAAGTTCGAAGACGCGCTGCGAAGCCCGGAGACTTGGATGCACCTGACCGCCTTGCAGTCTCCAGGCGACCGGTTTGCGGAGGCTGAGGCACTGCGGCGCCGAGTGCAGAGGGAGGACGAGGAAGCGTCGCGCATTCTCGCGCCGCTCGTGAATTCGCCGCTGCGGTTCAGAAACGCGAAGCTCGAGGAGAAGTCTCGCTGTCATACGGAAGGAATGGTGCGCATGCTGTGCGCGGCAGCCAACGAGCGGCATGAGAGCCGTCCGACGTTCAGTCTGGAACTGACGGTGACGGCATGCACGATCGCGAAGGCCCTCCCCCAGACAAATGGCGCCGGACGGCGGTTGAGCATGGGCATAGCCCTTCGCGAGCGTGCAAACGCGCTGCGATACCTCGGCAAATTCAATGACGCACTACTGGCGCTGGAGTACGCGGAACGGTTCTTCGATACATCGCCGGGAGCGGATGATTTCGACTTGGCCCTCGTTTGGTTCATCCGCGCTACCGTCTTCAGGTCGAGCGATCGGCTTCAAGAAGGCATCGTGATGGCGCGTGACGCTGCTCGGGTCTTTCACGAGTACGGCGAACGCGATCGCGAGATTTCGGCAGTGATGGTGGAAGCAGGCTGCTTGTTGTTCCTGGGGCACACGCAAGAAGCGGCGGACACCTTCATGCGCGTTGTCGAGCTCGCACGTGAGCGCAGCAATACTCGCGTGCTGGCGAGCGCGCTACAGAATGGTGCCGTAGCGCTGGTTGACCTACGGCAACTGGATCGCGCGGAACTCTTCTACAGCGAAGCGCTGGTACTCTTTGACGAGCTGGGCGCCCAGACTGAAAAAGCGCGAACGATGTGGGCACTCGGCTCGGTGGCCGTAGCGCGCGGGTACCTCGAAGAAGGAGCACTGAGTCTGGATACCAGCCGGAAGGAGCTTGCCCGACTCGGGATGACAAACGATGCGGCGCTGGCGACACTCGAGTGGGCAGAGGTGCGCCTGGCTCTCAACCGGCCCGAAGGCGTGGCCGCCTCCTGCCGGAAGATCGTGGTCGTCTTCAACTCAGAAGGCATGCAGCACCACGCGAAAGAAGCCCTCGCAGCGCTCCACGAAGGGCTCCGTGCCGGCAAAGCGACACCTGAGCTCGTCCGCAGCGTCCGGGCCTACCTCGATCAGTTGCCAGCGAACCCGACCCAGCCCTTCGTACAGGCGTCGTAAGAAAAATCTCATAGTTTGCCGCGCTGATGGCACCTCTTCCCGAGGGCGCCCTCCCAACCGCTGACCGGCCCTGCGCCGGCCAGTACAAGGAGGGTGTATGCAAAGGATTCGTATTTTTGGGGCCGTCGTGTCTCTGTTCGCGATGCTCGGCCTCACCAGCGGTGCAATCGCAGCCCAGAAGAAGAACGATAATCCGCCGGCCCGAGCCACGCAGAGCCATGTGCAGAAGGAAATGAAGGCCCCGCGTAAAGGCTGGATCGCGAAGATCCTCGACGACGTTGCGGACAAGCTCTCGACACCGCCGGGCTAGTGGGTTCTTCGGTTGTGTCGGGAAGGAGCATGCAAGTGATTCGCCTGTGCGTGCCCGGGGTGTCTCTATTCGCGATGCCGGGCCTCGCCGGGAGCGCGTTCGCCGCTCGACAGGACTGCGGCGACATGCGCTTGTGATGCACGAAGCCACGTGCAGAAGCAGCAACGCGCCAAGTCGAAAGGGTGGATCGCGAAGATTTTCTCGACGATCTAGAGAACAAGCTGTCGCTCCCGCCGGGCTAGTCGCTCCTGCGGTTGTAGCGGGAGGGGTAATGTAGGTGATTCGCAGGTATGTGGCCGCGGTGGCGCTGTTCGCGAAGCTTGGGCCTCGCCGAAGGCGCAGTCGGCGCGCAATGAAAAGAGCATGGCCCTTTGCGGGCGCGCCAGCATCAAAACACAGCTCGTCCTTTCGGTTCTTACGTCAATTGACAGGCGACAGGCCTGCCGCTAGTATCTCCGGCCATAGAACGTTTTAGGTGTCGCGCATGAGGCTTTACCTTAGAGCACGACATGATGGAGGACTCAACCATGCGAAAGCTATATGCCTTTTGGCTTACAGTCGTCGTCTTCCTTGTGCCGCAGCTCGCCTCCGCCTACTGCTCTACATACACGGTCATTCTTTCTCAAACCACCCTCTTCGGTGACGGCTCCGTCTCGGTCTTAATTACAGGCTGGGACACTTATGAAGTCTGCGATGCCGTCGGCGGCGGGACCGACGGCGGGCCCGACGGCGGGGGCAGCGGCGGAGGCACCGGAAGTGTCACTAGCCCAATCCCGCCGTATATCACTCTCGTAAACATTGACACAACTGACCCGTATCAGCCAATCGTGACAGCAGACGTCGCCACGAATGATCCGGATGATCCGGTGAATAGAATAAGCCTTGACGTAAACGGAACGACCGTAGACTCCAGCTACAGCAGCGGAACTCCTTTTGCTCGATATCAGCTGCACCTTCCCGCGATCATCTACTTCCCGGACGGTACGACAAGCCTCACCGCGAAGGCGTGTTCAGCCGCTTTAGTCTGCGCGCAGGTGTCAGCGAACATGTATCGGACCACTCCGTCGCCTAATAAAGCGAGTGTGGATATGTTCGCAACTTGGCTGGAACTGGACGAGGCAGGGACCGGGCCACTTGAAGGTCCCATACCAGTGCCGATGAGTGGCTATTTTGGTCACAGCTTACGACAAATGTATACGACAACGCTCTTCGGCGGCCCGGAGGTCGGCGCAAACTCGCACTACCTGATCCGGGACTCGCTGGTAACTGTCTCTGGTGTCCTACCGGTGCCCGACTGGAGCGGCGCTGTCAGGGCCAGTGGGACTATTGGTTGGTGGAATTCCTGGGGCTTGTTCACTTCAGCGAATCCGGTCGACTGCACTCTTCCCGTGCGTTGTTCGTCAAAGTCAGGAGGTGTTTCAGGAGCCTTCGGCTATGCCCCGTCAGTTACCGATCAGGTCTCCGCAGTTCTCTTCGAGGGTCAGCCAGCTGCCGTTACCAATACGTCGTTGAGCATTAGCTTCCCATGATTCCTGCCAGCATGATCGCTGTGATCATAAGTGGCTCACTGCCGGCCTTGTTCGCGCTTGCTGCAGATAATACCAAAACCGACCGGGTGATTGCTCAAAGTGACATTGGGACCGTGCACTACAAAGTAGTCGAGTGCATTGATCCTGCTCTCAGCGCGATGGAGTGCCACGCCCGCGAGCAGCGGCAACTCACAAGGCGCCTCCACGAGCAGTGGATTACTGCGGCGGCGAAGACTTATGCTGTCGTGCTCACGGACGACGAGCAAGCAATGGTAACCCGTGAGTTAGCTTCAGAGAAGGATCACTTCGCTGGTGCGGCGCGACATTTTCATGCTCTGGCGCTGGCTGCCTTGGAGGTTCGGCGCGGTAAGGATCCCGGGCTGGTTGTGCCCGAGCTGGCGAAACACGGTGTAACGGCAAAGGAGCTTGAATGGGAACTGGCCCACTTTCCGACGATCAGAGATGCCGAAAGGGCAGCAGCGATCGATTATTTTGCCACAAGTGAAGAGTCAGGCCGGGTCTACCTGACCCGTCGATTTATCCTGCAACACCTGCAAACAATCGTCACAAAGCGTTCCGCTAATGAGCACGTCTCCTTCGATGTTGCCGAGGAAGAGTTCTGGTCCGAGATCGCAGGGGCGATACACATGCGAATCATCGACTCCACTTTCGAGATGCCGGAGAAGAAAGGAATTCTGGTAAACCCATGAGACAACAATTATCGATACTTCTATCGCTCGTCGTCATGTCAGGTGGTGTTGCTCCGGCCATTGCCTCGTCGACGGCTTCGAGATCGGTTGTAACGCCTGCGAGCTCGGCCGAGGCGCAGCTCGCGCAGGCTTCACGACTCTGGCAACAATTGGAGCGTACACCGCCGCCGCAGAAGCAGGATCTCATCGCAGAGGCGATGGGCAATCTGGTCATCGTCCGCAAGTTATGGCCGAATGACAAACGTGCTGTGGTGAGAAGCGGAATCATGCAAGCTGACCTCCTCGCGGAGTTTGGGGGCCTTCCTCTGGCGATCAACGCCCTATTGGAGGCCTTGCCGGCAGCGAGCAAGACGGACCAGGAGCCGGGCGTGGAGTTGCGGCTCGGAAAAGCGTACGACCAGTCAGGTAACCCGGTGGAAGCCGAAAGACACTTTCTCAACGCTGAACGAACGATGCGCTCCTCACATCTGAATCGACTCGAGTCGCATGAGATTCTCAACAGCGTGGGGCTGTTTTACTCGCGTCAAGATAACCCCGCGGAGGCGATCCAGCGTTTTCATGAGGCGCAACTGCTTCAGGGTCTGGATGTGGTGGCTAAGGCCAACCTTCAGTTGTCCGTCGTGAAGGAAGCCATAAAATTGCCGAAGGAACAGTGGACGAAGGAGTTTGCTACGTTTGACTCCCTCATTGCTGAAGGGCGTCGTACAACTCTCAGTCCCGGCGATGCGGCTGCAATTGAAGACTTGCAAAAGCACGCCACGAAGGTGCGCGAGAAGACAAAGCAGTGAAGGTGCCGTTGGGTCGTGTCTGAAAGTCACTTTAACGCTGCTTTCGGCCACCGGACCGCCCGAGCTGCTGCGGCTGGAGACGGAGAGGTCGAGTAGAGGGATCTCGGCGGGCCTTTGATGCTTCAAAACCTAGCATCAATGATCCGAAGCGATCGACAAAGCCCAATTCGGTCGCGCACCCTATTGGCGACTGCTTTCGCCTGAGGTAGGACTGTCCCCACATTTCCGCTCTCCTTCAATGTGAGCGTGTCTCTTGACGACCTCGTCCTTGCGCGAGTGCGCCAGTTCTTTCGCGATCGTGCGCCTGTAAGCCTCCCTGACGCCGCGATGATCGCGCGCTGTGATCCGGTGTGGCTGCTCACACAAATCGAGGATCCGGAGCGCGCTTCCGCCGGTGACGCGATCCCATGGCCGGAGGTTGCCGCGATCGTCCAGCGGACATGGACGCCGGCCGATCTCGATGCCGCCGTGGGTACGGTCGAAGGGTTTCCAACGCTGCTCCGCATGTCGCTCGTGCACTGGCGACTCCCCGCCTACCTGGTGATCGCTCTGGAGCGCATCGTCGTCGAGATGCGCGCGGCCTCTCCCGAAGGCGATACGCTCACGGTCGAGTCCTACGTAGCGCGGCTGCTCGACCTGTTCATGGACATGGAGAGGGTGCAGGGACTCTGCAGCGACCCGGCATTCCGCGAAGCATTCGAATTTCCAGACCCCGAGGAGAGCTGAGGTGATGGTAAAGAAAATAACGAGCGAGAAGACGAAGTTCGTGCGCCTCGCCGGGGTCCTGTCCCAAGGTGCTGCAATCGATAAAACCTCGGCGAGCGAACGGGTACTCATTCCGGAAAGCGCGATCGACGTTGATGACATCGTCTTCCGCGCGCGCGAGGACATCCCAGCAGTCTTCGTTCAGCGCGGAGATCTCCTCATCGTGGAGCGCCGAAAACCCGACCACGCGGCCACGGGTGAGTTAGTCGTCGTCCTGATCGGTGACCGCTCCTTCATAGGCCACTGGTGGACCAAACGCGGCGAGCGTGCTCTCGTCAACGACGGATTGGACCTGGTCACCGAGGACAAGAAGATGCGGATCATCGGCGCCATCACAGCGATTCTTCGCTGGCGCTGAGGCAACTGCAACGCGCTGCGGTCGGATGCTCTTCGCGGTTCCAGCCGTACGAAAACGAGGCGCAGAACTCCATCCGGAACGGATTGCTCGGGGAGGGAACGGGGGGCTGAAGGGGAAGGAAGGTGCCGCGCGTTTTACCGCGCGGCTTTGGCGATCTTGCCTGTACGGATGCAGCGTGTGCAGACGTTCATCCGCTTCACAGCGGCGCCCACCATCACACGAACTCGCTGCAGATTCGGCAGCCACCGGCGGCTCGAAACATTGTGGGCATGACTGACCCGGTTACCGAACACGGGTGCCTTGCCGCAGACTTCGCACATCTTTGCCATCTTGACTCCTCAAATAACGTGAAAGGGTGGGATTGTATCGGTTGCCCTCTTCCGGCGCAACCTGCGAGCCGGAAACGGGCTCGTCTTCGCGTATCCGACTGATAAATCTAAAGCCTGTAGAGTTGACACTCACCTTTAAACGTTGTAATTTCGACTGACTTTTACACATCTGGAGCCGCCGAGAAGTGAGTGTGTGAGATGGACGGGGTGAGCGGTGTTCTTCTCAAAGAGCAAAAATGTCGTAGGTCTCGATATCGGTTCATCAGCCGTAAAACTGATTGAGCTGAAGGAGAAGAAGGGCGGCACGTTCCAGCTCGTGAAGCTGGGAATCGAGCACCTTTCTCCTGAGGCGATCGTCGACGGTTCGATCATGGATTCGTCGCTGGTCGTCGAGACGATCGGGCGCCTAAACACCAGCAAAAACATCAAGAATTCCAACTACGCCACCTCTCTCTCCGGGCACTCCGTGATCATCAAAAAGATCACGCTCCCGGCCATGTCCCCCGAGGAGCTGGCTGAGTCGATTCAGTGGGAAGCCGAGCAGTACATTCCCTTTGATATCAACGACGTGAACCTCGATTACGTCCCCCTGACCACGCCCGGAACCGGGGACAACATCGACGTCATCCTCGTCGCGGTGAAGAAGGAAAAGATCAACGATTACACCTCGGTCATCAGCCAGACCGGGAAGGTGCCGGTACTCGTCGACGTCGATGCCTTCGCCCTCCAGAACGCCTACGAGATGAACTATGCGATCGACGAGAACAAGGTTCTGGCCCTCGTCAACGTCGGCGCCTCGGTGACGAACGTCAACGTCATGTCCGGCGCCACCTCGCTCTTCTGGCGCGACATCACCTTCGGCGGCAATCAGTACACGGACGCCATCCAGCGCGAGCTCAGCCTCTCGTTCGAGCAGGCCGAGGAGCTGAAAAAGGGACACCAGACAGGCGATTACAGCATTCAGCAGGTCATCCCCATCCTCAACTCGGTCAGCGAGGATTTCGCCGGCGAGTTGAGGAAGACGCTCGATTTCTTCACCGCCACGTCCGGTGCAGACCGCGTCGATGAGATCGTTCTCGCCGGCGGCGGCTCGGGCGTCCTGAACCTCGACGCCATCCTGCGCGACAAATTCGGCATCCCTGTTTCCATCATGGACCCGTTTCAGAAGGTCACGGTCGACGAGAAGCTATTCAACCCCGAAGAGTTGGCCGAGCTTGGTCCGAGTATGGCCATCGCGGTCGGCCTGGCCATCCGAAAGCTGGGGGATGCTTGATCAAGATTAACTTAGTGCGGGAAGGGCGGGCGGTCCGGGGTACCGGAGCGGCCACAGGTGCTGCGTCTGCCGTTTCGGGACCGACCAACCTCAATAACGTCTTCCTCGGCGCCTTGCTCATCGCCGGGATCGTGGTCGCCGGCGGATGGTATTTCCTCGAGAATCGGAAGCTCTCCGAGCGCCAGGATCTCCTGGTCCAGAAACAGGCCGAAGCCAAACGCCTCGAGGCGATCATCAAGGAAGTCGAAAACTACAAGAAACAGAAAGAGAGCCTGAAGACAAGGATCGATCTGATCAATCAGCTCAAGCAGAATCAGAAGGGGCCGGCCCGTCTGATGGACCGGATCAGCCAGGATCTCCCGGACCTCGTGTGGCTCGACAAGATGACTGTCATCGGCAATACGGTGACGCTGGATGGCCGCGGTTTGAATCCCAATGCCATCGCCAACTTCGTCGAGAGCATCAAGAACGATCCGATGTTCGAGGAGCCGGATCTCGGCAGCGTGACCCAGGTGTCGGCGGTGCCGCTGGTTTACTCGTACACGATGAACTTTCATTTCACCTATGCACCGAAAGGTGCCCCTGGAACGGCCGGAGCGGCGACAAGTACCGCTCCGGGCAATGCAGCACCTGCGACGGGAACGGCTGCAACGCCGCCTACGTCGACGGCGCCGAAGCGGTAGGAGGGTAGATGGCGGGGCTTTCGCTCGAAGGAAAACCTTGGTACTTCGGCCTGGCAATCGGGCTGGTGCTGGCGATCGCCGTCGTCTGGGGGGTGAACTATGCGTTCATCGGCGATATCGATAACCAGATTCACAGCGCCGATCAGCAGTTGAAGGACCTTGACGCCAAGATCGAGCAGGGCCGGTCTGCGCAGCAGAAGCTCCCGCAGTTCCGTGAAGAGGTCAACCGTCTCACCGTCGAGTTGAAGAAGCTCAAAGACATTCTGCCGTCCACCCGCAACACCGAAATGATCATCAAGAAGATCAAGCAACTCGTCGACGCCGGTAACTTCGTGCTGCTCAAGCTCACGTTCCCGAAACTTGCGGCGGTGCAGGGGAGCGATCCCTACGCGGAGTGGCCGATTTCGGTCTCCGTCAATGGGCGCTATCACAACCTGGCGATCCTCTTCAATTCACTCGGCAACTTTCCGCGCGTCATCAACGTCGAGCAGATCTCGATCGGCGCGCTCTCGCCGCAGGTGGACCGCACGATCACGGCCGATTTCGTCGCCAAGACCTTCGTCTATGTCGAGCCGAAAGAGCCTGAGCCTGCGGACGCGGGGAAGGGCGTGAAGAAATGAGAATGAGCCGGTTCGTTCTATCGCTGATCATCGTCGTTGCTGCGATGGCGACGCTGTTCGCCCAGGGAACTGCCCCGAAGAAGGGCGCGCCGCCGGCTCCTACCGCGACGACGACCTCTGCGACGACAGCGACTACGAGTCCCGATCAGACCATGCAGCAGAGTCTGCAGGAGATCGTCGAGGAGCCCAGCGCTCCCGATGCCTATCACTATGACCCGCAGGGCCGCCGCGATCCGTTCCAGTCGCTGATCGGACCCGCGCCGAAGCTGCAGACCGGCGCGCGCCCGGCCGGACCTCCCGGATTCCTGATCGATGAGATCAAGATCCAGGGCGTCGTGAAGACGCGGGCAGGTCTCGTGGCCATGATCAATGGTCCCGACAACAAGAGCTACCTCGTGAAGATCGGGGACAAGGTCCTCGACGGCGAGATCATTCGCATCACACCGAACTCGATCGTTTTCCGGCAAGAGGTCAATGACCCCACCCGGATCGAACGGTTCCGTGAAGTCGTCAAGGAGATCGTCTCCTCCGAAGTTCAGAAGAAGTAGGGGTTTGCGTCAGGGGTTGTGCAGGCCATGTGTGTGGAGGGCTGTGAGATGGGGAAGGTGAGACGTATGACAAGAGCCAAGCTGATCCTGCTGATCACAGGCATGCTGGTGGCGAACGTTACCGGCGCGTCCGCAGCGTTCTGGAAACGCAATACGGCCGCAAAGGCTCCCTCGCCGGCTGCCGCCGCGGCCACCACACCCGCCGGAATGTCGCTCACGGCGATCGATATCGAGTCGGCCCCGGTGCCCCGCCTGATCCTTCGTACGACCGCCAGTCCGGTCTACACGTCCTACAGCCCGATGGCTGATGTCTTCGTGATCGATCTTACCGGCGCATCGAAGGCGGCGTCGCTCGTGATCCCATCCATCCTTCCCTCGTCCGTCGGTTCGATCTCCGTCGAGGAAGTCACGGAGATGGGATCGCGGCTCACGCGTGTCACGGTCCATCTCGCGCAGCCCACGACAATCGAAGCGGTGGCGGAAGAAAACAGCATCGCCGTCAATTTGCCGGCCGCGAGCACAGCCGCCGTGGCCGAAGCTGCTCCCGCAGCCAAGCCTGACGACGCTCCGCCGCAGGTCAAGGCGGTGCCCACGGTCACGAACGCCGAAACGGCGCCAGCGGTTAAAGTAGAGATTCCTGCGCCTGCCGTTGCACCTACGGTCAACGAGCCGGTCGCCGAAGTTGTCAAACCGGCCATCGAACCGTCGGTCATCGCCGAGCCGCTTCCGTCCACTGCCCGGGCCAAGGTGCTCCGGAAGATTGAGACGAGCGGAGCCGGCGCTGCGATGGAAGTGAGCCTCGCCACCGATGGCGACGTCACCTACAACACCTTCAAGCTGCAGAAGCCCGCCCGCGCCGTCATCGATCTCGACGGCATTAACGACAAGCTGGCAAAGAACATCATCAACGTCTCCGATCCGGTCGTGAAACGGATTCGCGTTTCCCAGTTCAAGGGCGCCCCGCAGCCGGTGACGCGCGTCGTCCTCGACCTCGATGACAACGCTACCTATCAGGTCACCAAGACCGCCAGCGGTCTTCACATCACCTTCAGCGCTGCCTCGGCGCTTGCGACAGTAGCAACGCCAGCGGCGGCACCGCCCCCGCCGCCGAAACCGAAGCCGGAGCAGCCGCTCGTCGCGGCCACCCCCGCCCCGCCCCCTCCGGCCATCGTCGTGACCGCCAAAGCGGTACCGCCCGCTGACATTCCAGCGCGCGTTCCGACGATCGCCGAGAACGAGGCCTGGAAGATGCCCGAGCCTCAGAAGCGGGCCACCTCGGTCATCAACGCGCCTCAGGATCAGACGCCGCCGATCTCGACGAAGAAGAAACGGAACACGACGTCGCCAACGACTGCGGCGGTCGTCGATCCGACCCCTCCGGCTGAAAACGTCTTCACCGATCCGCAGATGGCCACGCCGCCGACAAGCCAGGCACCGAGTGGGACTCTGCTGTCGGCAGGAACCGGCGGCCGCACTCTCAGCGGAAGCGATAAGCCGTACACGGGCGAGCCGCTTTCGCTCAACCTCAAGGACGCCGACATCAAGGACGTCCTCCACACCTTCCAGCAGCTCACTGGACTGAATATCGCCGTCGACCCTCAGGTCTCCGGTGCGGTAACCGTTGATTTCACCGACATTCCGTGGGATCAGGCTCTGGAGATCATCCTGCGCCAGAACGGCCTCGCGTACGTCCTCGAGGGGAACGTCATGCGAGTGGGCACGGCCGCACGTCTCGCGGACGAGGCGGAAGCGAACCGCAAGCTTTCCGATCAGCAGCGGCTCAACGTTCCGCTCGAGACGGTAGGCTTCAAACTCTCCTACGCGCGCGCAACGGACGTTTCCACCCTTCTGCGCGAGATGGCATCACCGCGGGCGCGCATCATCGTCGACCAGCGGACCAACCAGCTCATCATCAGTGAAATCCCTCTTTACCTGCAGACGATGCGGAATCTCATCCAGTCGGTCGATGTGCCGACGCGGCAGGTCGTGATCGAAGCGCGCATCGTCGAAACGACGAAAACGTTCGCGCAGCAATTCGGCTTCAACTGGGGCTTCCGGGCCACCATGGATCCGTCGCTCGGCACAGGTACCGGTTTGGTTTTCCCCAACCGGATCGACACGGTCGGCGGTCCATTCAACTTCGGGGCAGGTGTTCCCGCACTCTCGTTCACGCTGCAGAACGTGCTGGGCACGTTCAACCTCGATCTCGCGCTGCTGGCAGCGGAGAACGAGGGTCTGGTCCGGGTCATCTCCGCCCCGCGCATCATGACCCAGGACAACACCTCGGCTGAGATCCAGAGCGGGTTCCAGATCCCGTACCAGACCCGCATCAACCTGACCACGACCGTGCAGTACGTCGATGCAACCCTGCGTCTCACGGTTACACCCCAGATCACCGAGGCCGGGACCGTGATCATGGATATTCAGGTTCAGAAGAATGAGCCGGACACCGGCCTCAATATCGTGGGAGGCGCCGGCACGCCGCTGTCGACCCGCCGGGCCCAGACCAAACTCATGGTACGCGACGGCGGCACGACCGTCATCGCGGGTATCTATCAGGTGAAGGAAAACAACGGCCAGACGCGGATGCCGTTCCTTCATCAGATCCCGGTCCTTGGAGCCTTGTTCCGCACGCATGACATCAGTTCCTCGCACGACGAGCTCCTGATCTTCATCACGCCGCGGATCGTGAGGGGATCCTGATTAGTCGTAATAAAATAGGAACCGGTCGATGCTGTGGACGAAATGTGTTTTTGGAGGGTGGGGCATGAGGATGAAGAAAATCGCATTGATCGCAACGGTCATGCTGCTCAGCGTGGCGGTTCTGTCCTGTAATTCGATCGCCAAGGAGAGCAGTCCGGTCCTGCTGGTCGTGTCCGGAACGCAGAACCTCAATCAAATCGACCTGGCGCCAGGGGCTCCGGGTTGCGCGGCGTCGATTGGAACGGTCGAGTTGACCGTTAAGCTTCTTCAGAATCAGACGGACCCTCTGACGCCGCGCAATGACTTCAACGACGTCAAACTCGACCGCTACCAGGTAACGTATCAGCGGACGGACGGGGGAAAGCTCGTGCCGCCCAGTTTCGTGCGCTCCACGGCGCAGGTGCTGACTGCAGGCGGTGGAGCGCAGAGCCTCAGTGACTTCGTCGCCTTTGAGACGAACGCCTTCAACCTGGCGCCTTTTGCTGCGCTGCTTCCGCAGAACGGCGGGAAGGATCCGGACACCGGCCTTGGCTTCGTGAAGTTGGACATCATTCTCACGGTTTACGGCTCGACGCTGGCCGGCGAACGCGTGAGTGGTACGGCGAGGTTCCCGGTGAACTTCTGCTTCAACTGCGGTGGCTGTGGCTAGTTACCACTCCGGCCTTCCGGCCGGTTTCGTGTGGGTGTGATGAGGAGTTGACGGGGGTAGACATGAAGCAGACAAAAAGGCAATTCATCTTCCTGGCGCTTGTAGCGCTTTTGGCGCTCTTCGCGGGATGCAAAGGCGAGTCACCGACTGCGCCTCCTCCCCTCACCGGCACGACCGGAACAGGCACCGGTAGCGGCGCGACACAGCCGCCCGTCGGCGCCACGATCACGCTCGTGGCATCGACGAACCCGGCGACGACCGGCTCGATATCGACGATCACGGCGACCGTCACGCAGAACAATGCACCTGTGCCGAACGGAACGGCGGTCGAGTTCTCTACCACGAGCGCCAACGCCAATTTCACCGATACGACGGACAATCCGACGACTCTGATCCGGACCACCACGGCAGGCATAGCCAAAGCGACAGTCACGGCAAGCAGCGCCGGTCCGGTCGTCGTGAACGCGACCGTCAACAATGTGACGAAAAGCATCACGATCAACTTCCAGGACGCGGTCATTCCTCCCAACCCGACGCCGACCACGCCGACGATCAGCCTCGTTGACCCCAGCTTTGGACTGCCGACAGGGAACCAGACCGTGACCATCACCGGTACGAACTTCCGCCCGCCGGTGCGCGTCCTTTTCGATCCGGGCAGCGGTCAGGCGCCGAAGGAGGGATTCGTCACAAGCGTCACTCCGACTACGATCACAGTCACGACGCCTGCCTTCGACCTCGGCGTGAGCCAGCAGCTCATCGTCGCCATTAC
>DATLVW010000240.1:0-2305 GCA_035577085.1 Thermoanaerobaculia bacterium | reverse complement strand
CCAAAGGCGGAGTTGTCCACATAACCACGTGTCACCCATTCATTACACCGATTCCTAGATTATTCCGATTCAACAACTCCCAAAAGGCTTGTTTGCGCAGCATCCTTCGCGCCTCGCGAAGGGCTGGTTTTTGTGATGTTTATCTCCAATTCCATCTATCCGTGCAACAACCGTCTGCGGTCCACCGCACTAACAGAATCAATTTTCCGGCCTGCCGCCGCAAGCAGCGACCAGATGGTCGTGACGCGCATGTCGCACCGCTCTCACCAAGTTCCGGTATTTCCGCACGACGCGGAGCCAAACCGCGCTGTTGGCATAAGTTTTCTCTTGTGAATAGCTGCGCTTGTGCCCAATTAACGAGAACTCGGGGGACGAGCAAGTAACGATCGTGGCGCAAACGCTGCACTACTATTCAACCCATCATCATTATCGGTGCGGCCAGATGCGCTGATGCCTTCAATCCGTGATAACTGCCTGGTTATCACGGCAACCTGCGTCGTGCTACGGGCGACAGACCGATATCGACCCCCAGCGGCCAGTTGACTTTCCCCAACGCAGCCGTTCACTCGTGAGTATGCTCTACAGTGCGTAAAGGGCTATAGCCAAGCCTCTCTCACTGACGAAACGCACGATCAAGGCGTCCAGCGATAAACGGTGATGCTGGAACCCCTGACGTTGTTCTTCGTGACCACGTACTCGCCCGTCGATCGACGGTATGCCCTGATGCCGTACATCGAATCGATGGCGCTGCTGGCGTCGACGGTACCTGTACTGGTGTTGACCAGCGTGGCGTCGAGGTTGCCTGTAGCGAGATTGAAGGCGTCGATGTTCGGCAAAGCTTGCCCGCTGCCGAACCAGTAGCCGACGAATAGATAGCTGCCGGCCGCGTCAATCGACTTGGCGCCGGCGTGGATGAGGTTGATCACCGGATTGGGTGTCGTGGTGTTGCCCGCGCTCCAGCCGTGATATACCTCGATCCGCGTGCCTATCGACGTCCAGTCCGTACTCCCAACAATGCCTCGTCCGAGAATCATGGTGTCGCTGTCCGCGAGGTAGACGATGCGCGTCAACGGCTTGATGCTCTCGGGCATGCGAATGGGGATACCGGATCCCCATGTTGGCTTGCCGCTGGCGTCGAAGCCGCTCAGCGGATAGTGGTAGATGTAACCAGTCTTGTCCAGGCCGGCCCACACCCCCCCCTTGCTGTCGATGCAGAATCCGTCCCTGACCGATGCGGTCGTCTTGAACGCCGCACCGGGAAGCGTAGCGTCCGGTATTGCGATGTAGCCATTCGCAGCATTGAAGTGGAAGAAGTAGTAGGTATCGGGATTCTGGCCGGACGCCACGAGGATCCGGTTTGCGCCGACTGTGGCAAGTTGACCGAAGTGCTCGTCCCGTGAGCGATCGTTGATGTTGATGCGTGGATCGGATGGATAGTCGATCGGATCGACAGTGTTCGCTACGAAGGTTCCCCCAGCGGTGCCGGTGTAGATGTTGGTGCCTCCATAGAAGTAGACGCCGTCGGTACCCGGGTCCGGAGCGGCGATCCCCTCAAAGTTGAGAGACTGAAGCTTCCATTGCAAGCGACCAGAACTGTTGTAAGAGTGAATGTCGGTGCCGCCGTCGCGGCCGAGGTCCCAGCTTCCGCCCCACGGATTGTTGAGCACATAGAGGTTGCCTGCGGTGTCCTTGCCGATGCCAGTGACCCGGGTAAAGCGCTTGTCTCCAACCTGTCCTTTGATTCCGGTCGTGGTGTCGAGATAACCGCCCTGAATGCCGAATGTACCGGCCAGCGCCGGTGTGCCCGAGACCTTGTAGCGCTTGATGTTCATGTCGGGGCCTTCGTCCCCAACCATGAGCTGCCCGGATGACGCATCGAAATAGAGAGCCGATGGCTGCGACCCGCTCGGCATCCGGATGGTGTTCAACAGCGCGCCGGTTGGACTGAACTCGACGATCGAGCCCTCACCCTTCTGTGCGACCCAGGCGTTGCCTGCGCCATCCAGTGCGAGGGCGCCCGGGCCCGTGACGTTGATGTCCCGCTTCCAGACACCGTCGGTAGTGAAGATCCGGACGCGATTGCCATAGAAGTCGCTCGCGTAGAGGAGCGAAGCCGCCGTGGCCAGTCCAGTGACGACGTCGACCCGCGGCAGGTTGTTAAACGCACTGACCTGAATCAAAAGATCGCGAGTCTTGGTGGTGCGGTTGTATCGCCCCACCGCACCGCTTCCGTACGTCCCGCCGGGCTGCAGTGCCACGAAGATCGACGTTGCGTTGCCCGTGATCGCGCCGCCCTGAAACTCGC
>DATLVW010000239.1:0-3310 GCA_035577085.1 Thermoanaerobaculia bacterium | reverse complement strand
TGCGCCAGAGGATGTAGCCCGGGTAGCCGGTGATCACCGAGAACTCGCCGTGCTTGAGATGCCGCACTCCCTGCTGGATCAGCCAGGGGATGCGCGCGAAGAGAATCAGGATCGGATGCGACGGCTGCGGCTCGTTGTAGGCGCGCACTTTCAGCAGCCAGCGGTCGAACGTTTTTCGTGACGGCTTCCAGACCATGAGGATGTAGAGCAGCACGTTCGCCCAGGTCGGCCGCAAGGCCGTGTAGTTCTCGTTGATCTGCTCGACGTCGAACCCCTCGGCGATCATTTGCTGCTCCAGCGTCGTGTTCGGGATGACGCGCAGCGAGAAGATGTTGAGCGTGAACGGCCGGGCCAGGCGATAGACCAGCTCCAGGGTGTCGATCACGTCCTGCCGCGTCTCGACGGGGTTGTCGACGATGATGTCGTACGACGGATTGATCTGGTACGGCGCGAACTCCGCCAGCACCGCCGCGGCCTGCTCTATACGCGAGATCGGCGTCGGCCGTTTGTAGAACTTCAGGATCCGCTCGCTGCCGCTCTGCACTCCCATGCGGATGCGGTTCATGCCGGCCCACGTCAGGATCTCGACCTTGTCGCGCTGCACGTAAGTCGGGATGATCCCGTAGATGCAGAACTCGATGCCTACTTCCTCACGCCAGCGCGTGGCGAACTCGGTCAGCTCGCGCAGCGAAATGGCCAGGAAACTGTCGTCGTAGAAGAGAACGGTCTTGAGATAGGGATGGACCTTTAGCGCCGCCTGCACCTCGCCGATGATGTAGTCGACGCCGCTGTGCCGGATCTTGCGGTACTCGGGATCGTTGGCGATGAAGACGGTGTTGCCGCAGTACGTGCAGTGCAGCGGACAGCCGATCGACCAGACCGCGGGATAGGCAAGGCCGTTGTTGGCGAGATAGTCGCCGCGCGTGACGGGACGAAATCCCTTGTCCGGCTGGTAGATGCCTTCACCGCCGCCATATTTCGGATACGGCATCGAGGCGAGCTCCGCCGACGACATCAGCGGCCGGAACGGATTGCGCTGGATCTCGCCAGTCGCCCGATCCTTGAACCAGAAGCTGCTGACTTTCTGGAAGTCGCTGCCGTTCTCGAAGTGATAGAGCCACTCGGCAAAAGCCAGCTCTCCCTCACCGGTACAAATCGCGTCCACATCCGCCGTGATTGCATCCTCGGGATAGATGATCGGATGGATCCCGCCCCACATCGTGTACGCCTTCGGATTGATCGCGCGCACGCGCGTGGCCAGCTCCTTGGTCAGATCGGCGTACCCGGTCATCGACGAGAACGCGACGACGTCCGCCTGCGCCAGCTCCTGCGCAATCTCCTCGACCTCAGGCGCTCCAAACGCCCGCCCTTCGCCGACCTTCCGCACGAACGACTTCCACATCGACCGATACCGCTGCGTCCCGACGTAGAAAGTCCGCGTGTCCGGATTGATCTTCTCCGCATACGCCGCAAACTTCCGGAACCCGGTCGCCGTGATGCCGTCTTCGAGAGATACGAGATGGATCTTCATCAGGTTACGTGCCACGAAGCGTAGCAGGTGAGGGGGTTATTCCGAATTTGGCGCCTGGCGCCTCATCGTGCGAAAAGCTGCTCACGCAAGAGCGCGTTCCTCGCCTTGTATAATCGCATCCATGAACCAGCTTGCCGAGCGAATTACGGTTGACCCCGAGCAGTGCGGCGGCAGGCCGTGCGTTCGCGGTATGCGCATTCGCGTGAGTGACGTTCTGGATCTCTTCGCAGCTGGGCTTTCCGCTGCTCAGATTCTCGAGGAAATGCCGGACCTCGAAGCCGAGGATCTCGCGGCGTGCTTGCGCTTTGCCTCGCGCTATGTTGATCACCCGGTGTTGGTTGCTTGATCATCTGGGTCGACGCTCAGCTTTCGCCCGCACTTGCGCCGTGGCTTACGAAGCAGTTCGGTGTTGACGCGGTTAGCGTTGCCAGGCTCGGGTTGCGTGATGCCAAAGATCCTCAGATCTTCGCCGCCGCACGAGAAGCAAACGCGATCGTGCTGACCAAGGACGACGATTTCGTGATTCTGCTGGAGCGTCTAGGACCGCCGCCTCGGGTTCTTTGGGTCACGTGTGGCAACACGTCAAACGAGCATCTTCGGCAGGTTCTCACGGCAACGCTGTCAGACGCACTCGAATTGATCAACGCCGGCGAGGTCCTGGTCGAAATCCGCGACATCGCGAAATAGAATTGACAATCATGAAGATCAAACGTGAACCGACCCGGTTGGAGAAGAAGGCGAGGCGGGGGCAGCGGGGGTATCCCGTGGCTACGATTGCTTTCTATGGGCCGGATGCTTCGCGGGCTTCGAAGGTTGCCGTCGGGATTGTCCGGACCGAGGATGGCTGGCCCACGGAGATGAAGAAGTGGTTCTCCGAGACCGGCGATGTTCGGCAGGATGCGGCGATTGGTGACGAGGTCATTGCATTCATCGAAGAGCACGGTGGGAAGACGTTCGTCCTGAGCCCGGGAATCATGGGATGTCCGCACGAGGAAGGGATCGACTATCCCGGCGGCGAAGTTTGTCCCCAGTGTCCGTACTGGGCGAACCGCGATCGGTTGAGCGGCGAGGAACTTCCGGTTCAGTAGGTGCTCGCGTGGACTATCAGGACATTATCACCGTTGAGCGAGACAAGCGGGGAGGGCAGCCGTGTATCCGTGGCCTGCGCATCACCGTTTACGATGTTCTCTCGTATCTCGCCTCGGGAATGAGCGAGGAAGCGATCATTTCGGACTACCCGGACCTGACGCATGAGGACATCCTCGCGAGCCTTAGCTATGCGGCCGATCGCGAGCGAAAGACAGCAGTCTCGCACGCGTGAGACAGCTCTTCGATCACAACCGCAATGGGTCAACTTGGAGGCTGATCGTGGTCGCCAACGCAAAGGCAACCACGGAGACACAGAGAACACAGAGGCAATCTCTGTGACCTCTGTGTCTCAGTGGTGATCGGTTTTCAAATTGACCCACTACCGAAAAGGGCTTGCATTCGCTTCGCGACATTGATCGCTCGGGGTTTCGCGCGATCCCCCAACCGCGAAAGGGGGCGCCGCGTTTTCATTCACGCGGCGCCCCGTCTAACGCGCGGCTACTTCTTCGGATCTCTGGCGATCTCGTGAACGAGATCGAGGATCTGATCGTCGGCCTGATCGGCTTGCGCCTTCGCCCGGGAGGCAAGGGAGGGGGCCATGAGGCCCTGTATGTGAGGAGTAGTGGGAGGAGTGTTTGAGGGTGGTGTGGTGGGAGGGTTGGTGGCGGGTTTCCGGGGCTTGCGGCGGTT
>DATLVW010000238.1:0-9777 GCA_035577085.1 Thermoanaerobaculia bacterium | reverse complement strand
CATCCTGCCGCCGGACGTCTTCCCGCTGCTGGAGAAGACCGAGCGCGGTGCCGGTGGCGAGATCCAGCTCACCGACGCGCTGCGCGAGCTGGTGCGCACCGGCGATTTCTTCGGCTACGTCTTCGAGGGCAAGCGCTACGACGCCGGCGAGAAGTTGGGCTATCTCAAAGCCACCGTCGACTACGCGCTGCGTCATCCGGCTGTCGGCAAGGAGTTTCGCACGTATCTGGAGTCGCTCTTCGGGAACGACGTTCCGAAAAACCGTCAGAACTAATGGACAAGCGATTCGATATTCTCGATGTCTCGGAAGACCTTCGCGCGCTGGTCGGCGAATGCGAGCTGACCGGCAACCGCACCACGTTCCTGCGCAACGAACGTCCCATCGCCATCCTCATCTCGCACGATGAATACCTCGCCCTCCGCGAAACGATCGACATCGCCGACGACGCGCCGCTTCGTGCTGCGATCGAAGAGGGGGAGACCGAGGTGCTGCGCGGTGCGATGCTGGCGGCGGAAGATCTGCTCGGTGGATGAACTGCCGGCGGGCCGCCGGCGATACAGCCGCCGAGCCGGCGTCGCTACACCGGCCTGCGTTGGTGTGGACTCCTCGACGCGCGTAGGCAAGCGTAGCGCCGGCGGCCCGCCGGCTGTACCGCCACCGGCTCGGTGGCGACCTTCAAAATCCCTTCGCGAGTAGACTTCGCTCATGTGGAATGACCGCCTCCGTTTTGCCGAGCGCGTTGAAAAGGACTGGCGCGCGCTCACCGATGACCAGCGCGCCGTCACCGCCCGCGCGCTCGAGACGATCGACGAAGATCCCATCATCGGAGCACCGCTCTTCGAGCCGTTGCGCGGTTACTGGAGCTATCGCAGCGAAGGCATCCGCATCATTTACCGCATCGTCACCGAAGCGCGCTTCATCGTCGTTCTGAGTATCAGCTTGGTATTGGCGCGATGAGCTTCATCCTCGCTTCGCAATCGCCGCGCCGCCGCGAGCTGCTGACGTCGATCGGCCTGGCCTTCGACGTCATTCCGAGCGATGTACCCGAGATTCATCAGCCCGGCGAATCACCCGAGGAGTATGTGGCGCGACTCTCGCGCGACAAGGCCGAGGTGGTTGCCGCCAGCCATCCCGAGGCCTGGATCATCGCCGCCGACACGACCGTCCTCCTCGGCGATCAATTGCTCGAAAAGCCGGTCGACGCAAATGACGCCAGACGAATGCTCGGCTTGATCGCCGGCAAGACGCACGTCGTCTACAGCGGTGTCACGCTGCAGAACACCGCTCGAGACTGGCGTGAGACGCGCGTGGCCGAGTCGGAAGTGCGTATGCTCCCACTCGACGAGCGCGAGATCGCCTGGTACGTCGCCACCGGCGAACCGCTCGACAAAGCGGGCGCCTACGCCGTACAAGGCATTGGCGGGATGTTCATCGACTCCATCCACGGCAGTTACACGAACGTAGTTGGATTACCACTTGCTTTGCTTTTCGAGATGCTTCGACGGGCAGGGATCGATCTGGTGCAGGAGCTGGGGATCGGGCGACGGGCGTTGTAAAGATTTCGCGGGGAGTGGGGAGTAGGGTGTGGGGTGTGGGAGCTAGCCAAGCGTTTCGCCACGACTCGCTCCGACACCCGACACCCGACGCGCGACCCCCGGATACAACTGATGCTGAGAAAGGAACGGGACGTATGAAGTGAGGCTTGGATGCGGGAACGGTTCTCCGACTCCCCACCCCCGACTCCCGACACCCAACAAACCCATGTCCTCCGCAGCCAAAGTCGGCGTTTTCATGCTCATCATCCTGGCGATCCTCGGGTACTTCATCCTGAAGATCGAAGACGTTCAGATCGGTCACGGAACCGGCGCGCGCAAGGTGACGGCGCTCTTCGACTCCGTCGCCGGCCTCGATAACAAGTCAGCGGTCCGCGTGGCCGGCGTGCGCGTCGGAAAGGTGTCGAACATCAAGCTTCGTCCGGATGGGAAGGCCGAAGTGACGCTGGATATCGATCCCGACGTGGTGCTCCATCCCGGCGCCGTCGCGCACGTCGCCAACCTTGGACTCCTCGGCGAGAAGTACGTCGAGCTCGATCCCGGCCCGTCCAATGCGCCGGTAATCCCGCAGGAACAGAGCGTCGTGCTTCACGGGACGCAGCCTGCCTCGATGGACGACATCACCAACCAGGTCGCCGCGATCGCGAACGATGTGAAGGCGATTACCGCATCGCTGCGCGGCGCAATGAGCGGACCCGCCGGGCAGCAGCGTCTCGTCGACATCGTCGAGAACGTCCGCACCATTACAGAGCAGGTACGCGACCTGATCGCCGCGAACCGGACGAACGTCGACCCAACGGTTGCCAACGCCCGCGTCATTAGCGAATCGCTGCGCGTCGAGATCCCGCGGCTGGCCGCCTCGATCGACCGCATGGCCACGCAGATGAACGGCACCGTCGGCGAGAATCGCGAAGA
Organism: Thermoanaerobaculia bacterium; assembly: GCA_035577085.1. GTDB lineage: Bacteria > Acidobacteriota > Thermoanaerobaculia > Gp7-AA8 > Gp7-AA8 > JADGNZ01. The sequence continues at coordinate 7,308 of DATLVW010000238.1, read as the reverse complement.
CGTCCGCCATATCGTCGAAAATCTCCGCACGCTCTCGGCCGATCTCAAGACCACGTCCGACAACCTCAACGCGGTGACCGCGCAGGTTCGCAGCGGCGAGGGCACAGTCGGCAAGCTTCTCTACAGCAACGAAGCGCACGACCGCCTGACCGCGGCCCTCGGCTCCGTCGAGAGCGGCGTGAACGAGCTGCGCAACACGCTCGGCCGCGCCAGCAGAATGCAGCTCGACCTCGGCCTCAACGGTGATTACTACGCCGGCCTGCCCGCGCAACAGGACGGCAGCGACAAGCTGGGCAACTCGCGCTCCGCCGTCTGGCTGCGCCTGAACCCGAACCCCGAGCACAACCGCTTCTACAACATCGAGGTCGCTGATACACCGTACGGCAAGCGCCGCGACAAGACGATCGAAGAGACCGTGACGAATCCGGCGACCGGCCAGTCGCAGACCACCATCACGCAGCAAACCCGCTTCGACCGCTCGTTCCTCATCTCCGCCCAAGCCGGCTGGACGATCGCCCCCTTCGCCGTCCGCCTCGGCATGATCGACTCCAGCGGCGGCGCAGGCGTCGACTACTTCTTCAACAACCGCATCCGCGCCACCGGCGAAGTCTTCGATTTCGGCCACCGCAACGGCGACAACAACCCCCACGTCCGCCTCTTCGGCGAGTACGTCTTCCGCCAGGAAAAGCCAACGACCCCCACGATCTTCATCCGCAGCGGCGTCGACAACGTCCTCAATCACACCGCCTTCACATTCGGAGGCGGGATCAGGTGGCGAGATGATGACTTGAAGTATTTGCTGGGGAGTGTTCCGATTCCTAAGTAGGGGGTGTCCTGTAAAGAAGCTCATTCTCGGAGACAATAGCGCTCTGTGGACGAAGGACTACTAGCTCACATCAGAAAGCATCGCGACGAACTGCTCGCGATCCATCACTATTTCTGGAAGTTCCTCGCGCGGGTACCGCCATCACGTCACAATATTCATTACCTTATCCTGCGTGGTGCTCTCCGCCGCTCCTATTCGCTGACACGCGCCTTTTTCGAGCTGGTAGAAGCGGAGAACTTTGTTTCGGCTGCACCCTTGGTGCGACTTGAGCTCGATAACGGCTTACGCGTCAACCTCGTGGCGCTCTGCGGTGACGGCCACAAAGTGCTAGTGCATCTCGCTGCCGGCAAGCGACTCGACAAACTGAAGGATGCTGATGGAAATCGCCTTACCGATCGCTTCGTGGTGAATGCTCTGACTGGCTTGTTTCCGTGGTTGCCGCGACTTTATTCGGAAGGTTCTAGGTTTGTGCACTTTTCCGATGTTCATATCTTCGCGTTCGACGAGTCCCAACGCGACTTAGCCGACCGCGACACATTCTTCTCTGAAGTTGCTTATATCGAGTTGGTTGAATCCTTCGCGCTAGCGGCGAAGTTCTCCTACGACTTCGTGGCTCGCTACCGCACCAAATGTCTTGGCGAGTGGCGTGCGATTCTTCCGAAATTACAGCGGCGAACGCAACCGCCGCACGCACGCGGTCATCTAAATGCGAAAGCACTCCGAGATCTGTCGCCGCGAGTTCGACAACGGCAGGATAAAGCGCGTCGTGAATTGATTGCACAACCCGACGCACTCGACGCGTCGCTCGCACGCATTCTTTTCGCTCACGGCCTCCTGACGTGCAAATTGCAGTCCGGCTGGAACGTTGTCGATGGGCGCTTTCCGGCCATTCGAACAAGGTTGCTCAATCAGCGCGCAGTCGGCCATCGCGTCGCGCTACAATTAGACGTAGAAGTACTGTTACCCGACGCGACGCTACGAGAATCGTTCATGGGGATCGGAGATAACCGCGCGGCGGCCGCTCAGGATGCGATGCGAAACTTCGGCATCGGCTCGCTCCACGTAGTTCTGGCAGGTCTATGGGATCGGACTGATCATTCACAGGTCGACGTCAAGAAGTGGTCAATAGGTAAATCGACATGGAGGGTCTATCAAGGCCACTTCACCATCAAATGTCACGATGTCGCGTCGATCCAGCTTCCATTCGAACTCGATAGCCAATTGGAAGCTCTCCTGTGTAGTCGTGAGCTACCAGGCACACTCCACTGGTTCCGAATGTTCTTTGGCGTTGTAAATCGAACCAGAATCACATTGGAGGCCCTATTAGACAACGAGCGGTGGGACGAGGCCGAGGCCGCCATTGGGCGCCTTCCGTGGAACGTAACCCAAGACTATTTCTCTGTTCGCGCCTTTTACATCCTTCGGCGTGACCATGAACATGAGGAACTTTGGTCCGGGTTCCGGACGACCGACGACGCCGACACGGCCGACGACATCGCCTGACTCCTGCTCGGATACTCACGTACACTGAGAGGCACAGATTTGGTCATCGCGACTCATTCCAAACGCGAAGACCGGATCCGGATAAGGCCGGCGCGCAACGCAACGACAGTAGAACGAAGACTCTCTATTGAATCCGGATAACGACAAGATCTCGAAATCGCCGAGCAAACCGCGGCTCCGGGAGGGGTTCGGGGGAAGTATTACGCCAGCTACAAGGCAGGCACGAATCTGGTGCTTCTCGCTCCAGACGTAGCTGAAGTTTTTCGCGACTCCACGTCCGTGAACGCGGCGCTCAGGCAGTTTCTCGCAGAGCATGGTGCACCTCCGGGGAAAACGGCAGGTTAGGGTTGGGAGTGTTTGCTGCGGACGTGACGTAGGTCGGACTCTCCAGTCCGACAGAGGAAACGAGAAAGTAGGACTGGAGAGTCCGACCTACGTAGACCCGCTCCTCCCGCGAGAATCTTCTTCCGACGGGCCAGCTACGAAGCTAATCCGCGAAGATGCGGTCGAGGCGGATCTCGAGAGTGGGGAAGAGTGGTGATGTGAGCGTGTCGTCGCTGGTCAACTCACCTGCGCGTTCGTAGCGTCCGGCTGCGTTGCGCCGGAAGATCCGAATGGCATCCGCTACCGGATCGACGATCCAATACTCGGGGACGCCGGTGCGTTCGTAGAGAGCGCGCTTGGTCACTTCGTCGTACTTCCGATTCGACTCGGACAGGATCTCGATTAGGAGATCGGGCGATCCCTGGATGTTCTTCGTCGTGAGAATCTCCTTGCGCAATCGAGATTGGTGTCATCCTGAGACTGCCGGAGCCGCCCGCGCGAATCTCGATGTTTGCGCAGTACGTGCTCGGCGGCGCAGGACGTCGAAGGATCTCAGACTTCGCAAGTCGTGTTCGTTCAGTGCGAGCGGGTCGTGACGCTCGAACGGGATCTTCGCATTTTGAGATCCTTCGACCGTCCTCCGCCGCCGATGTCTGCCGGGTTGCGAGAGCGGCGAACCTTGCGGCGGCTTCGGCGGCTCAGGATGACACGATTTGCGTGAGCGCATCGTTCGCCTTTAGATTCATGAACTTACGCCATTGACATGATTCCGAGCTCGTCAGACAGAGTGTCGTCTCCGCTTCACCGGCGCCTGCGGCGTTCGCCCGCTGAGGATGACACGACTCTCAGAAGAGCTGACGGTGTGCTTGGGCGTAAGCCATTGATCAAGAATGCACTTACCGAGATCAGACGTCGCCCCCCAGGATAGATCGCGATCTTAAAAAAAGAGATCTGCATCTCTTTAAAACAGATCCGCATCTCTTAAAAACAGATCCGCATCTAGAAAAAGAGATCCGCATCTCCCAAAAACAGATCCGCATCTCCTAAAAAGAGATCCGCATCTCTTGAAAACAGATCCGCATCTCCTAAAAACAGATCCGCATCTAAAAAAAGAGATCCGCATCTCTCAAAAACAGATCCGCATCTCTTAAAAAGAGATCCACATCTCCCAAAAACAGATCCGCATCTACCAAACGTAGATCGCGATCTACCGAGAATAGATCCATAGCTACCAGGCGTAGATCGCGTGTCGATCAGGGCAGATCGTGACCTGCTGGGCAGAGATCGAGACCCCGCCGAAACCGATCGCATTCACTCCCAGGAACCTTTCCATTCGTGACTCGTCTCAGAAGATGAGCCCGCAGGAGGCTGGACCTCGACTGTGCGGCCAAAGGAGACAGGGATGCCAACGAAAAACCGCAACGGAAACCGCTCTTCCAAAACCGCCGTTCAGAAGCGCACCAGGACCAAACCAAAGGCCATCGCGGCCATCCCCGACCCTGTCGCGGCAGCGGCCAGGATGGTCGAGTTGCTCAACGAAATGGAGGCCGTCATCCCCGATCTGATCCAGCCGGATATCACCAAGATCACACGCATCGCCCAGGGCGCAAAGTTCGGACGCGCGCTCATCCCGGTCATGATCAACGCCGTCAACTCCTATCCACCGTTTCAGCAGCGCAACATGTTCGACTCCGCCGCCGCGCAGTACGCCCTCGACTACGAGAGCCAGATGCACCCGATCACAAAGAGGATGGCCGCGATCACGATGGCCATGTCGTATTCGATGGATCAGAAGCTGTCCGTCTCCGGCGAACAGGCCCTTCAGTTGTTTCAATGGGGCAAGCGTCACGTGAAGCAGCCTGACGGCGGCGGGGCGCGGATCTATGTGGATGAAATGCAAAGTGTCGTCGATCGGACGATGAACCGCCGCAAGCGGCTGAAACCCGCCAACAACCCTCCCACCACACCACCCTCAACGACTCCTCCCACCACTCCTCCCACGCAGGGCCTTCTGGCCCCCTCTCTTGCTGCGAAGGCTGCGGCGAAGGCGCAAACCGATACGGATGACGCTGAGATGCTCCGTCTCGTTCACAAGATTGCCACGGATACGAAGAAGTAGCCGCGCGTGAGATGGGGTGCCGCGTGAATGAGAACGCGGCACCCTTTCGCAGTTGCCGGGTTGGGCGGCTCACCATTCCCTCAAATCACGCCCAGATCGATCGCCCGCAAGACCGCTCTGGTCCGGTCGCGCACGCCGAGCTTGGCCAGCAGGTTCGAGATGTGATTCTTCACCGTTCCGTCGGTGATGTTGAGCAGCTCGCCGATCTCTTTGTTGCTGTAGCCGCCGGCGAGGAGGCGGAGGATCGTTCGTTCGCGGTCGGTGAGGGGTTCGGGGAGGTCGGCCGCTTCGAACGACGAGTCGCTCTTCTCCAGGGCGCGCATGATCCGTTCGGTGATGACCGGCTCGATGCACGTGCCTCCCTCGGCCAGCGTTCGGATTGCGCTGGTCAGGCGCTCCAGCGACACGTCTTTGAGCAGCCAGCCCTTCGCGCCGGCGCGGACGGCTTCGAAGAGGATGGCATCGTCGTCGAACGTCGTCAGGATGAGCGTCGGCCGCGCAGCGCCGCGTTCGCGCAACTGGCGGAGAACACCGACGCCGTCGAGTTTCGGCATGCGCAAATCGAGCAGCACGACATCCGGCTTTTCGCGCTGGATGACGGCCACCGCCTCCTCCCCATCGCTCGCCTCGGCGGCCACTTCGATGTCGGGCACGAGTGCAAGCAGGCTGCGCAGACCCTGCCGGACGATCGTCTGATCCTCGACGATGCAGACGCGGATCACGCGGCACCGCCGAGGGGGAGGGTCACGTGAACGGAGAAACCGCGTCCGCGCATTGATGTCACCTCGAACGTGCCGCGAATCTGCTCGACGCGCTCGCGGAGTCCGAGGAGACCGTTGCCGAAGCGGATGTTGTCGACGCCGGTGCCGTCGTCACGGGCATCGATCGAGAGGGCGCGGTCGCCGGTGGCGAGTTTCAGCCAGAGATTGCGCGCGCCGGAGTGGCGCACGGCATTCGTCACGATCTCCTGGACTGTACGCAGCGCTATTTGCGCGACATTCGCATCGGCGACCGCGAGGCCGTCCTGATAGTCGAGGTGGAGCGAAGGCGCGACCATCACATCGCGCAGCGACTCCAGCGAGGCTGTGAGATCGACCGGCTCGTCGTTGCGCAGGCGGCTGACGACTTCGCGCACATCGACGAGCAACTGTTTCGCGATTCCCTTGCTCTTCTCGACCTGCTCTTTCGCTTCCCCGCTGGAGAGATGGCTGGCCACTTCGAGATTGAGGCTGAGCGCGGTCAGGTGATGCCCGATGAGGTCGTGGAGATCGCGGGCGATGCGAAGGCGCTCCGAGGTGCGGCTGCTGATCTCGAGCAGCTCCGTGGTCATCCGCAGCTCCGCATTCGCCTCGGCCAGCGACTTCCGCGCCTCCATCTCGGAATGAGCCACGTGCATCGAGAAGAGCGCGAAGATCGAGAAGGCAAAGTAAACCAGCGCGTAGATGACGCCCGAACCGCCGTTGTTCGCGATGATGAATCCGAGAACGATCGAGTTGATGGTGATGCCGCCGACGGCATAGCGGGGCGGATATGCGCCGAGTTGCCCCGCGATGACCACGAGCAGCACAGCCAGGAAGCCGGACGGCTGCAGAATCACGCAGGTGAACGCCGCCAGCGACTCGATGACGAGCATCGAAATGCGGATGGTGTTGCCGCAACCGGGCCGCGTCGCAAAGAAGAAGCCGATGATGAAGACGATGAACGCGCCGAAAAGCAGCACCGCGCGCGCCGTGAAGAGCGAGCGGTACTGCGCTTCCCAAAGCACGGTGGGTATCCCGACGATGATCCACGTCAGAATGCCGACCAGCTTCATCTTCTGTTCGTTCACGTTCATCGCATTAGGTCGTGAAACCCATCACCACAGAGACACTGAGATCACAGAGGTAACTCTGTGTCCTCTGTGTCTCTGTGGTGATGCCTTTTGTCTTCAAAAATATAGTCGCGCCCCGCCCGTCGTCACACGCCGCACCTGCATGTAGGCAAGCTCGCTGTTGCGTGCACCAGCGAACTCGGTGTCGATCAGATAGACGCTCATGTTCGATCGAAGCTTGTGCGTGAACGTGGCACGAGCCAGAAGCGAACCATCGCGCATATTCGTGATCATGATCAGCTCGGCGTCGAGTTTCTCGAACGGCCAGTCGATGCGTACGAACGCGTAGTCGCGGGCCATTCGCAGCGGAGCGTACTCCCCATTGGCCGTGCGGATCGTCGTTTCGCTCCTGGCGTTGTCGGCCATGAGGCGAAATGCACGCCACGCGCGCGCGTCGAGTCCGTCGCCGCTGTGATACAGCTCGAACACGAGATTGACGTTTCGTTTAAAGGTGTACTGCGTTCCGGCGAGCGCGTGGCGGCGTGCAATCTCTGCATGCAGCTCGAGTGAATCGCCGAACACGCGTGCAGCGCTCACACCCTGCTGCGTGCCATCGCCATCGCGCCGGAAGTGGAGCGATACGTCGGTGCCTGCGACGAGTCGATAAACGCGCGCGGCGACGGCGCCATGATCGAGCGCATAGAGCGAGATGTTCGTCCCTCGGGC
>DATLVW010000237.1:0-6054 GCA_035577085.1 Thermoanaerobaculia bacterium | reverse complement strand
GGGATCCTCGGACAGCGCCCGTTGGTAAAACCTCTGCGGTAACGTCAACGGCTGCGCATTGCCCAGTAGCACCTCGAGCACTCCGAACCCCTTCATATGGCGCCCCGCGACCATGAGACACAACGTGAGAGGCGTTGACAGGATCAGGCCGGCCGGACCCCAGAGCCAGCTCCAGAATATCGCTCCCACGACTACCGAGAGCGGCGATAGCCCCGTTGCGTGACCATACAGGTGCGGTTCCACCAATTGCCCTACAACGATGTCGAGCAGGAGGAACACACCCAAGGTGCTCAGCGCCAAGGACCAACCGGGATCGACGGCGAGGGCGAGAAGGGCAGCAAAGAGGCCGGCTATTGCTACACCCACATAGGGTACGAAGCGCATCACACCTGCCAGTATTCCGCAAAGCAGGGCCTGCGGGAGGCGCAGCATGCTCAAGCTCATCCAGATGGCCAGCCCGAAGACGAGGTTGACCGCGAACTGCGACACAAAATACCTGGACAGTCGGTCACCGGCGTCGTTGAGCGCGAGAGTGGCCGAGCGAATGTCGGTCGCGCCCGCGATGCGGATGAAGCGGTCGCGGAGTGATTCGTGCTCGAGCAATACGAAGATAAGGACCAGAAGCACGATGCCTGCGAATTGGACCGGACGCCAAACGGTTGTCAGGAGCTTCCATACAAGCTGTAGCGGGTGGGTCCCGAATTCGGGTGGCGGGGAGCGCTCGAGATCGCGGGCAGGAACGGGGAGCGCCTCGACGGATTGACGGATCCCGGTAAGGCGACTCGTTTCGTTAGTGAGTTTTAGTACCGGGCCGATGGTTACTACCTCGAGAATCTTGAGCTTGCGCTGTACATTCGATTCGTATTGAGGAAGGCTCTCCGCGATGTGCAGGATTTGCGCGCCAAGCGCGGCCGCAACACCCACGCATGACACCGTTAGTACCGCAACCGCAACCAGCACTGAAGAGGCTCTGCCGATTCGTAGTCGCCGCAGCGCCCGAATTAGCGGCGCCACCAACAAGCTCAGCATGATGGCGAGCGCGAGCGGTATCAGCACGGACCGCCCGAGATATAAGAGCGCCAGGATAATTCCCGCGGTCATGATGCGGCTACTGTGATCGCGCAGCCATCCGGTCGCTTCCGTGACACTCATACCGTTGCCGGCCCCGCGACGCTCGGCACTTTCGCTCATCGCCTATCGTCAGCCGTGAATCTGTCGTTTCTCAGCGGACACTCTACGGCTTGATCCACCGGCGCGATTCGCTTCGAGGGCGGGGCGGCGGCCGCGACTGTGTCCATCGTTTCGTCCATGGTGGTCCACAACCGTCCGCTCTGTGCGCATCGCACCCCGTACTCGAACAGCGGGCGCATCGTGGATGCTCGAAAGTCAGCCGAGCTGTATTTGGGATAGTCGAACGGCAAATACGTCGATTGGACCGACATGCGGTACTTCTCGGCGAACTGATCGACTGCAACTACCTGCGCTCTCGACATGTGCTTTAGCGCCACCGAGAAAGTGCGCGCCACGATCGGCCGCAGCTTGAATGGGGTCGTCTCGGGCGCATCGATAATCTGCCCGTTGATCAACACGTAGACCCGGGCACCGTTGAGGCTCCGCTGATCCAGTAATGCAAAGTAGGCTGCAGCGGGCGCGATGAAGAGCGAGGCCGATACGTTTCCATCGACATGCATTTCGTCGTACAACCTCCCCCCCAGTTGAACGTGGATGAGTACGGGCTCGAACACACCCGGAATGCTCGCCGATGCCACCACGACGTCCCGGAATAGTTTGCGAGCCGGCTCGCCGCCACGCATGGCAATGGCACCCAAGTCCCAGATGACCGTTTCTTCCTTGTCGAGGTCGGTCGTGGCCACCCACAGAAGCCGTCCATTGCCTGCCTCTTTGGCGACAGCGCGAATGAGATCCGGAGTGACGTAGCGGTCCACGAGCGCTGTGAGGGCGGCGCTGCGGCGCGATGCACCCAGCGGCAACGCGAGCAGTCCGTGCACACTCATCTGCTCACCTTGCCCGTTCGTGAAGGCTTCGGTCAGCTGTGAGTCCCATTCGGAACCAAGGAACGCAAACGGAGCGATGAGCGCCCCGGTACTGACGCCCGTGACTAGGTCATAGTGAGGGCGCTCTTGACGGCGGCTGAGCCCAACCAAGGCTCCCGCGCCGAACGCGCCGCCGGCACCGCCGCCGGAGAGGACCAGAGCGCGTAGCATTCCGTCCTTCGATGAAATGCTCAAGCGCTGCAGAGCGGCTGTGGATTTCGCCTCGACGCTCGCCCGGTCGGTGCTGAGGAAACGCACGTCGGCAGGAAAATCCAAGGGGGTTGCCGCACTGAATATGGTGGGTGGTGCGTCACGGCGCGGGAGGGCACATCCCACCAGCGCCAAGATACTTAGCACGCACGTCCAGCGTAGAGCCCTTGCCTGCCAGCGGCGGTGGGGTCTGATTTGCGTCGTGACCATACCTTGACTCCTTATTGCGCAACTGTGAATCAATGCCCGACCGAGGCCGGGTCGACCGTGCGAGCGGCCTTGGGCGCGAGCACGATCGCGATCGAGGCGGCGACGAACACGACGGCGATCACCATCATCAATCCGTTGGTCGCGAGCATCAGGCTCTGGCTCGTCACGAGGTTGTTGAACATCTCACGGACCATCTGTCCGGTCGTACCCGGGGGGAGCGAGGCGGCTAATTGGTTCGTGGGATCGACGACGTTCGCGAGCTTGGCGTGCGCAATGATCGTGCGGTTCTGCCAGGAGGTCGTCACCAGCGAGGTGGCGATGGCACCGGAGATCGTGCGCACGAAGTTCATGAGACCTGCCGCCGAGGCGGTCTCTTCCTCCCTGACCGAGCCCATGGCGAGGCCGGTCAGCGGCACGTAGTACATCGGCATGCCGACCCCCATGAAGAAGAGCGGAACGACGATCACCCAGTAGCTCATGTCGGAGGTGGCGTAGGCCCGCCAGAACGTGTCCAGGCCGAGCCAGACGCAGCCGATGAAAATGAGAATGCGCGGATCGAATCGATTCGCGAGCTTGGCGGCTACGGGTGAGAAAACAACCGAGAGCACGCCGCCCCAAGCCACCACGAGTCCGGCCCAAGTGGTGGTGTAGCCCATGTTGTACTGCAACCATTGCGGCGTCAGCACATTGATGCCGAAGAAAGCCCCGAAGGCGAGGCCGAGCACGAGCATGCAAGAGGAAAACCCGCGATGCCGGAAGACTCGCAGGTCGACGATCGGGTACTCCTGGGTCAGCTCCCAGATCAGGAAGGAGAGGAATCCGATCACGGCAACGATGGCGAGTACACAGATTTCGGTCGATGAGAACCAGTCAAGATCCTTGCCCTCATCGAGCATGATCTGCAGCGCGGCCACCCAGACGATTAAGAGGAGCATGCCGACCTTGTCGACAGGCTTGATGACCGCGGGCTCGTGAAAGCGCTTGAGCAGAACCCAAGCGAGCACGCCGAAGAGCAGCGCCATGGGTACGTTGATCAGGAACACCCAGGGCCACGAGTACTGATCGCACAGCCATCCGCCGAGCACCGGACCCACCACGGGTGCGAGCAGCGTCGTCATCGCCCACAGACCCATCGCCTGCATGGATTGGCGCTTGGGAAAGATCCGCAGCAGCAGCGTCTGCGATAGCGCCATGAGCGGACCGCCCGCCATCCCCTGCAGCACCCGCATACCGAGCAGCATCGGCATCGATGTGGACAAGCCGCAAAGGAGCGAGCAGAGGCCGAACAGCACGACGGCGATACAGAAGAGCCGCACTGCGCCGAAGCGGCCGGACAGCCAGCCCGTGAGCGGTACCGTGATCGCCTCGGCGACGGCATAAGAGGTAATAACCCACGTGCCCTGGCTGGAGCCCGCGCCAAGGGCGCCGGCAATGTTCGGCACGGTGACGTTGGCGATCGTCATGTTGAGCACGGCGACGAAATTCGACAGCGCGAGAACTATGCCGGCCGTCCAGAGCATCCCGCCCTCGAGAGCGGGCGGGTCCTTGGTATCGATGGCGATGGCGGGATGTGTCATGGCAGGTTCCTTAAGATCTACTTCGAGGGTTAGGAATTGCTGTTCAGGTCGACCTTGGCATCCATCGAGAGCCCCACGCGCAGTGGGTGCGCAGCGAGCTCCTCGGGATTTAAGCGGATGCGCACCGGCAGACGCTGCACCACTTTGATCCAGTTGCCGGTTGCGTTCTGCGCTGGGATTAAGGCAAAAGCGGCACCGGTACCGCCATCAAACCCTTCGATGACCCCGTGATAGACCACCTTGCTGTGATAGAGGTCGGACTTGAGCTCGACGCTCTGTCCGGTGTGGACCTTGGTGAGCTGTACTTCCTTGAAGTTCGCGTTGACATACAGCTTATCGACCGGCACCACGGACAGGAGCGGCATGGAGGGCTGGACGCGCTGACCGAGCTGCACTTGCCGGCGCGCAATCACGCCATCGATGGGCGCGCGGATCACCGTGCGACCGAGGTCGACGTCTGACTTCTCGAGGCGGGCGCGGGCGAGAGCGACCTGCGCACGAGCCGCGTCCAGTGCGGCACGCGCACCGCTCGCACGGTTCCTGGCGTTGGTCAACTCGTCACCCGACACCGAGCCCGACGCCACAAGGGCTTCACGGCGTGTCAGGTCGATGTTGGTGCGCTCGACGTCTGAAATGGCCGCTATCACTTGCGCTTGGGCGCGGGCAAGATCCGCCTGCGCCTGACGCATGGCGAGTTTGGCATCCGTGTCGTCGATCATGACGAGAACATCGCCGCGCCTTACATTCTGGCTGTCGACGACGTTCACCTGCATCACCGATCCTTCCGTTTCGGAGGCGACTTGTGCCACCTCGGCAGCGGTGTAGGCATTGTCGGTGCTCACGTAGCGGGAACCGACGAGCTTCCAGTACTCGACGGCGCCGCCGCCGGCAGCTGCCACGGCGAGGCCGAGCAGCGAGAACATCACGGCGCGCTGTTTCTTGCGGGGTTTGGCCATCGGCGTGTCGAGCGTCGACTCGGGGGTGATTGAAGCTTGCATATCCATGACAGGTCTCCTTAAGAAGGTTTTTAGGTTTGGGGGTTATGGGTCGGGGCGCTCGAGCTGTCCGGCGTGAAGCCGCCGCCCAGTGCGCGCACCAGCGATACGTCAAGAATCAGCGCCCGGGTCTCGAGCTCCGCCTCGGAGCGGCGCGCTGATATCAGCGAGTCCTCCGCCGATAGGACGTCGAGATACGTGGCGAGTGCTCCCTCGTATCGGGAGCTGACGAGTTGGTGCGCTTCCGCCGCGGCGGCTACGGCAGCCCGGGCGGCGGCGAGTTCCTGATCGAGGGACATGCGACTCGTGGCTGCATCGGCCACTTCGCGCAGCGCCGTTGAGAGCGTCCCGTTGTACGTGGCGACGGCGGCGTCATACTCCGCGCGTGCGCCCTTGAACTGGCCCTGAAGGCGATCGGTGTTGAAGATCGGCAGTGAGATAGCACCACCTGCAGCACCCGACTGCGAGGTCGACTTGAAGAGGTTGTCGATGCCGACCGACTGGAAGCCCGCGAACGCGAGCAGGTTGACGCTCGGGTAGAATCCGGCCTTGCGCTGATCGATGCGGTGCGCGGCGGCTTCAGTGCGCAGTCGCGCGGCAACGATGTCAGGACGACGCCCGAGAAGGTCCAGGGACAGGTTCGAAGGCAATCCCTGGGAACCTGCCCAGGCGACCTTCGGACGAGTGATTTCGAGGCCCCGATCAGGGCCTGCGCCGAGGAGCGCCGCGATCGCGTTCCTCTGCAGGCCGATGCGCTCGTCGATCACCAAGAGATCGCCCTTGGCGGCCGCCTGCCGTGCCTCGACCTGTCGCACGCTCAAGAGCGTCTCAAGGCCGAACTGATGGCGCTGGCGGAACAAGGCGACCGTCTGCATACGCAGCCCAAGCGTGTCGGCCGCGTTGTCACGCAGCGTATAGAGATGCAGAAGACCTGCGTAGGCGGAGGCGACCGAGGTCGAGAGGATCAGCCGCGTCTGTGCGACCTCGACCTCGGCCGCACGCTGCTCC
>DATLVW010000236.1:0-7606 GCA_035577085.1 Thermoanaerobaculia bacterium | reverse complement strand
CAATCCTCAGCGCTACATGGAGTGCGGTCGTCTCGACCGCGGGCACTCGGGCGTCCTCGCCCGAGTGCTGTCAGGGCGGAGGTCGAAATTCGATAGAACTTGGATGGCTCGACCGGATCACGTCGTCGCCGGTTTCGCCTTGGTATTCTCCTGTTGCGACGACGCCCATTTGGCGTGTTCCTGGGAGACGAGCGACTCCACGCGCTCGGCGAGGAGGGCGCGCGGATCGGCGACGCCTGCATACGGCGATGCTTTCGCGATGTAGACGTACTTTTCGTGCTTGAGCGATTCACACGTGGAGCGATAGGCGATCCAGTTCTCCTGATACTGGTTCAGATGGAGCGCGCCTTCGAGGATCGTGATCAACACGCCGAGCCCGCCGGCAATCCAGTCAGCGTGCACCAGCGGAAGCGCCGGGAGGAACGGGATGACCGCGGCCGCAACGATCTCAGTGAACTTGATGCGCTTGTACGTTTTCTGGTTGCTGCTGCTCTTGCGGTCGTACCACGAGATCTGATCCTCGAGACGATCCACCACCGGATCTGCTTCCATCGTCATGGCCACTCCAAGATTGATTGATGGATCTATTGTAGCGCCCGTTGCGGTGCCCGACGGCGATCACTTTCCTTTCGCTGTCCCAACGGCCACGCTCCCTGTGCTACTCTCCGCGTCGGTCCAAGCGGGATTTTCATGACGGAAGAAAGAGCGGAGAAGTTCCTCGAGCTTTTCAACAAGGGGAAGGAATTCACCGAGGAGTTGCTGCGGGAAAACCAGCGCCTTCGGTATCGCCTCGCCACGCTCGAAACCGGATCGACCGCCGGCGTCGACGAAGAGGTTCAGCGGCTGCGCGCGGAAGTGCAGCACCTCACTGAAGAAAACCGGCGCATCGCGCGGCGTTTCAAGGAAGTCGAGGAAGAGAACAAGGACTTCGCCAACCGCTACATCGAGGTCGAAGAGCAGAACAACAACCTCGCTAACCTGTACGTGGCCAGCTACCAGCTTCACTCCACGCTCGACTTCCGCGAAGTCATCCAGATCGTGCAGGAGATCGTCATCAATCTGATCGGCGCGGAGTCGTTCGCGATCCTGCTGCTCGACGAGAAGACGAACGAGCTCAAGACCATCGCCTCGGAAGGGGAAGATGTCATGCCCGGCATCGAGACCATCTCGACGCGGCTCGGGGACGGCATCATGGGCGGCGTGGCCAGGACCGGCGAGAGCTACTACATCAATCAGGACATGGAAGGCGGCAAGGTAACGCTGGAGAAGCCGCTGGCTGCTGTTCCGCTGAAGATCAAGGAACACGTCATCGGGCTGGTCGTGATCTACAAGTTGCTCCAGCAGAAAGACTCGTTCTCGGCGGTCGACTACGAGCTCTTCTCGCTGCTCGCCGCGCACGCAGCGACAGCGATCTTCTCGTCCAAACTCTATTCGCAGTCGGAGCGGAAGCTGAACACGATTCAGAGCTTCCTCGACCTGCTGACGACCACATCGTGAGGGGCGGATAACTTTGGCACTCGAGAACGCGAACTTTCTGGTTGTCGAAGACTCGCCAACCATGCGGCAGTTGATCTCGTTTTCGCTGAAGCGATTCAAGAACGCCAGGATCATCGAGGCTGTCGATGGCGTCGACGCGCTCAAGAAACTCTCCGGGCCCGACAAGATCGATCTCATCCTCACCGACATCAACATGCCGGTAATGGACGGACTGAAGCTCGTATCGCTCGTCCGCCAGAACGCGCAGCTCCGCAACATCCCCATCATCATCATTACGACCGAGGGTGCGGAAGAAGATCGCGAGCGCGGTCTGGCCCTCGGCGCCAACGCCTACATCTCCAAGCCGATTCAGTCGTCGCACCTGATCAAGACGATCTCGGAGTTGCTGGCGGTGTGAGTGTTGATCGCGGAAGCCGGGAGTCGGGGGTCGGGAGTCAGAGCCTGACAGCCGGCCACTTCCGTTTCGCGCTCGTTCTTCTACTACTTCTTCTATTCCTCGCGCTGCGCGTTCCGCTTCTCTTCTATCGCGAGCCCTTTTTCGACGAGCTGTTCACGCGATGGATTGCGGGCAAGTCGTTCGCCGGGATTCTGGCGGCGCTGCGGCTTGATTCCGGACCGCCGCTCTACTACTTCGTCGTGCATGCGATGGGCGATCCGTCGGTTGTGGCGACGCGTGTGTTGTCGCTGATCTGCGCGGCGGTTTCGGTCGTTGTGATCTTGCGGGCGACACGTTGGGCGCCGGCTGCTGCGATGTTGATTGCGGTCTTTCCTCCTGCGGTGCTCTTCGCGGTGGATGCGCGTGCGTATGCGCTGTGCGCGATGTTCGTGACGATCGCGGTGCTGGCGATCGATCGGGATTGGCCATTTGTCGCTTCTGTCGCGCTGGTTCTTGCCGCGTATTCGCATTACTACGGGGTGTTGTTCTTTCCGATTCTTCTGGTAACCGCCGCCGGGCCGGCGGCGATACAGCCGGCGGGCCGCCGGCGCTACACCTGGTTTCGGCGCTCTGCTTCCTTGGCGCTTGCGGTGGTTCTGTTTGTGCCGGGGTTTTGGTTGGCGATGCGGCAGCCGGCGGGAGCTCGGGAGTGGATGACGAGCTCGTGGCCTGATGGGTTGTTCGTGCGGCCTCCGCTTGCGCTGACGATCGTCGGTGCGATAGCGGTTCTGCTGTCGCTGCGGATCAATCGTTATCTATTCATGGTCATCGTTCCGCTGGTCCTTGCGATCGCTTTGCGGGTCTATGTCCCGATGCGATTCGAGGCAGTGGTCGCGGCGCCCCTGGTGCTCTGGCTTGCCGAATCGCTGCGACAGAACCGGTTTCGTCTGGTGTTGATGGCGGCGCTGGTCGGTGTCGGCGTCACGTGGAGCGCGCTGGGCATCCTCGATCACGCCGGACGGCCGGCCGATCCGTATCGTCAGACTGCACAGTGGGTCGCGGGAAACATCGCCGCGAATCAGAATGTCGTCGCGTCCGGATATTGCTATCTCGAGACGTTGATGAATGGCCACCAGCGTCTGACCGCGTTTCCGCCGGAGCAGGCGGAGCATCCGGGCTGGCGGGCGCTGCCGCAGGCGGGACTGCGATCGCCTGCGGGGTTGTTCTTCTGGATTGGTGAACGCAACGCGCCCGAGCTCGATGTCTTCGTCCGCGAACGCCGCAGGATCCAACCACTCTTCATCAACGACCGTGCGATGGTTGCACTGGTAAGGTAAACTCCGAGCCCATGCCTCATTTCATCACCGACAAGTGCATTGGATGCAGCGTCTGCGAGGTCAAGTGCCCCACGAACACGATCTGGGGTGCGGCCCGAGGGATGTACTACATCCATCCTGAGCGCTGTATTGACTGTTCCGTCTGCGGCATCTACTGCCCGGTCGACGCCATCCAGAACCAGCACGGCGAGTTCATTCCGCGCGTGAAGCCGAAAGAGATCCCGAAAGCCGAAGTCATCAAAGAGCTTTGCACGGGATGCGAGTTCTGCGTCGACATCTGTCCGTTCGAGTGCATCAAGATGATCGATCCGAACGACGAAACGGTCGCCAACCACTACAAGATCGCCTTCGTCGACGAGAAGAAATGCGTGGCCTGCCGGCTCTGCGAGTCCGTCTGCGACAAGGATGCGATCGTTGTCCCCGAGGCGCCGACGCAGCTCAAGACGTACCTCCCTGACTTTGTCGTGATGGGCACGGGACGTTGAGCGGGGGGGAGTGGGGAGTGGGGGGTGGGGAGTCGGAGAAGAAGCAACCCACGCCGAACGCCGACTCCCGACTCCCGACCTCCGAACCTAATTCAATGCACGAAAACTCTGCCGCAAACGAATCTCCCACCCCCTACTCCCCACTCCCCACACCCACCCCCACAGACGTCCCCAAAGAATCCTCCCGAACGATCCTCTTCCAGTTCGTCGTCTTTCCGCTCGGCATCGTCTTCATTGCCGTCCTGATCTTCTTCCTCTTCGGCAAACTGGCCACTGACGAGCAGACCATTCCTGATTACCTCAACTCCATCCGCTCCGGCAGTTCGCACGAGCGCTGGCAGGCGGCGTATCAGCTCTCGAAATCACTCAAGCGCGGCGAGGCGTCGCGCTATCCGAATCTCGAGCCGCAGGTTGCGTTGCTCTACACCAATTCGAAAACCGACGATCCCCGCATCCGCCGCTACCTCGGCATGGTGCTCGGCACCCTCGGCGACCGCCGCGCCACGCCGCTGCTCCTCGAGGGTCTCGACGACAAAGACACCGATAACCGCGTCTACGCGCTGATGGCGCTCGGCGAGCTTCACGATCCAGCCTCCGTCCCTCGCATCGCAAAAGCTGCTGCGGACGAGGACAAGGACATCCGCAAGACCGCCTACTTCACGCTCGGTGAGATCGGCGACGGCAGCGCCGTTCCGGTCCTCGTGAATGGTCTGCAGGACGAAGTCGCCGACGTTCGCTGGAACGCCGCCGTCTCGCTGGCCCGCCTCGGCGACCGGCGCGCCATCGGACCGCTGCGCGAGATGCTCGACCGCTCGCGGCTCAATGCCGTGGCAGGCATGCGCGAGGATCAAAAGGAAGACGCCATGATCGTGGCCATGTCTGCCTACGTAAAGGTGGCCGGCCGCGATGCGATGCCCGATCTTCAGCGCATCGCCGCGAGCGATCCCAGCCTTCGGGTACAAGCAGCGGCAAAGCAGGCGTTGCAGGCGGTGGAGAAGAAGATGTAGGTCGTTGCGGAGCTGCTTCCGCTGCCTGGTTTTAGAGGAATGTCCAACTTTGAGGACAAACCTCATCAATTTTCATGACGAAGGTCATCAACTTTCATGACCAAGGTCATCAAGTTTCATGACCAAGGTCATCAATTTTCATGACCAAGGTCATCAACTTTCATGACGAAGGTCATCAACTTTCATGACGAAGGTCATCAAGTTTCATGACGAAGGTCATCAATTTTCATGACCAAGGTCCTCAACTTTCATGACGAAGGTCCTCAACTTTCAGGACAAACGTCCTCAACTTTGAGGAAATTGTCTTCAAGATTCGGCAAATTTTTCCCAGTACGCACAGTTTCCTCGAGACAACTATCCAAGTAGCTCGCAGGAGCGATCCGCCGGACCCTGGACACTCATCGCCGGGAAGTACACACACCAACCGAACACTGGAAACTGCCGAAACCACATCACGTCAACCTGTGTCCGGCGTCACCTTTTTCGTTGACAGCGATTGACGAAAAGCAGATATTTACGCCCGCGCCGGAACGGCCTCGATTCGGCCCCATCACGACCTCGGATGTCTGAAGAAATCAAGCCATATCAGTTGGTTCCGAAGACTCCCCTCGCAGGGAGTGCGGCTGCCGATATACGCGAACAGGGGGAGATCTCGAGGCGTAGTTTCCCCTTCGTTCTCACCACTGCCTGGCTGGCTCTCGCGGCAGCACTGGGCGGTCTGGCCAGCATTCTGGGCCGCTTTCTCTTCCCCAACGTCCTCTTCGAGCCGGTCCAGAAGTTCAAGGCCGGGCTGGTCGCCGACTACTCCGTCGGCGAGGTGGACGAGCGCTGGAAGGACAAATACGGAATCTGGATCGTGCGCACCGAGGAGATCGTGTACGCCCTGATCACCGTCTGCACCCATCTCGGCTGCACGCCGAACTGGCTGCCTACGCAAAACAAGTTTAAATGCCCCTGCCACGGCAGCGGCTACTACAAGTCGGGGATCAACTTCGAAGGGCCGACTCCACGCCCGCTCGAGCGCGCCAAGATCTTCATCGATGTTGCCGACGGCCAGATTGTCGTCGACAAGTCGAAGCAGTTTCACCAGGAGCGCGGCGAGTGGACCGACCCGGAAGCGTTCATCAAGTTATAGGGAGCTGAATGGCGAACCTGACGGCACTCAAAGACGGCATCGTCAACTCACAGGTCTGGAAGTCCGTCTTCCGTGTCGGTGTCCCCAACACGAACCGTAAGCGTGTTCTGGCCGTCCTGGGCTCGCTCATCCTGCATCTGCATCCGGTGAAAGTGCGCCGCTCGGGCGTGCGCATGAGCTACACCTGGTGCATGGGCGGGACGTCGTTCTTCCTCTTCCTCGTCGAAACGGTCACCGGCCTGCTGCTGATGTTCTACTACCGGCCGACCATCGAATACGCCTTCACCGACATCATGGATCTGCGCGAGCAGGCTCCATTCGGGATCATGCGCGAGATGCACCGATGGGGCGCGCACGCCATGGTCATCGCCGTCTGGCTGCACATGTTCCGCGTCTTCATGACCGGCTCGTACAAGCCGCCGCGCGAATTCAACTGGAACGTCGGCGTCATTCTCCTCGTCCTCACGCTGCTGCTCTCGTTTACGGGATATCTCCTCCCGTGGGATCAGCTCGCAATCTGGGCCATCACGGTTGGATCTTCGATGGCGCGCGCCTCTCCCGGCGCCGGTAATGAGGGACCCATGTCCGGGCTGGTCAAACTAGGCGACATCAGGCTCATTCACGCAGGTGATGACGCCCGATTTGCGCTCATCGGCGGCCGATCGATCGGCGCGGCCACGCTGCTGCGGTTCTACGTGCTGCACTGCGTCGTCATTCCGCTGGCGGCCGGCTTCCTGATGGCCATTCACTTCTGGCGAGTGCGAAAAGACGGAGGAATCTCGGGTCCGCTATGAGAACTCTTCGCTGGTCAGTCAGCCGGGTGTCGGGAGTCGGGTGTCGGGTGCCGGAGCGCACACCGGCGCGAACATCGTCCTCCGGTTTCTCCGACTTCCGACCCCCGACTCCCGACACCCTCCCCACGGAGGCCACGCGCTGATGGACTTCATCAAGGATTTCGTCAACGTACTCTCCGCGGGATCGATCTCGTTCCTGTTGTTGACGTCGATTTTCGCGTTGATCATCTATTTCAATCTTCTCAACGGCCGGATCAAATCGGGCGGCGGAATCGCCTTTCTCGGCTTCGGCATCATTCTCCTCGTGGTCGGCATTTTCATCCGCCCGCTGTTTTACCTCGGCGTCGCCTACCTGCTGATTCTCTTCGGGCTTGCGGCACTAGGCGGGCGGCTGTGGGATACGAAGGTCGGCCTTCGGCTCTTCGTCGTCGGTGGGCTGGCATTCGGCCTGTCGATGCTCGATCCGAACTTCTTCCTGATCGCCGCCAAGCCCGACAACGTCCCCATCGTGGCGATGATCTTTCTCCTCGGATTTTTTACCTGGCTGGCACTGCGCAAGGCGTATCTGAACGATTCGCAGCTCGCGCTCGGCGGCATTCCGTGGGAGAAGACCGAGTCGGACGAAAAGCTCTTCACCTGGCCCGACCTCGTCTACACCGAGATGCTCTGCATGATCCTGCTGACGATCGTGATGATCGTCTGGTCGGTCGTGCTGCGCGCACCACTCGAAGAAGCAGCCAATCCGACGTCATCACCGAATCCTGCCAAGGCTCCCTGGTACTTCCTCGGCCTGCAGGAAATGCTCGTTTACTTCGACCCCTGGCTGGCCGGCGTCGTCCTGCCGACGCTCATCATCGTCGGACTGATGGCCATCCCGTACATCGATACCAATCCGAAGGGCAACGGCTACTACTCGTTTCGTGAAAGAAAGTGGGAGATCGGCGTCTTTCTCTACGGCTTCCTCGTGCTCTGGTC
>DATLVW010000235.1:0-2180 GCA_035577085.1 Thermoanaerobaculia bacterium | reverse complement strand
CTCCGCACTTGGCATCATCCCTGAAGGAGCACAGCAGTATCCGCAAGAGGTAGCCGATATGTTTGATGACGTCCTGATCGAATCCGCAGGCAAGGATAAGAAAAAGGGTGGGTGGAAGACGGTTCTCATCTCCGGCTTCCTGCACCTGGTGGTCATCGGAGCGGTCGTCGCCGCCGGCTACTACGTCAAGAAGAACCCCGAGATCATCACCAAGCCGATTCAGGCCTTCGTCGTCTCGGCACCGCCGCCTCCACCTCCCCCGCCGCCCGCGGCATCGGCTTCGTCCACGCCGCATGTGGCTCATGTCGAGACTCCAAAGACGCAACCGACGTTTCATCAGCCGACGCACATACCGCGCGAAGTGCCGCAGACCGAAGCTCCGACCGACACGGCCGGGGCCCAGGAAGGTGGCGTAGTGGGCGGCCAGACTGGCGGCGTCGTGGGCGGTGTGGTGGGCGGAGTCGTCGGAGGGACGCTCGGCGGCACCCTGGGCGGCCAGCTCGGCGGACAACTCGGGGGCCAGGGCGACAAGCCGATGCGCGTCGGCGGCGACGTCAATCCGCCGGTCGCCACGAACCGGATCGAGCCGGTCTACACCGAGGTGGCGCGCAAAGCCAAAGTGGAAGGATTGGTCATCGTGGAGACGATCATCGACCGGAACGGCAACGTGACAGATGTTCGCGTGCTCAAAGGTCTGCCGATGGGCCTTGACCAGTCGGCGATCGATGCAGTCAAGCGCTGGAAGTTCAAGCCCGGCACGCTGAACGGGCAGCCGGTACCTGTCATCTTTACGCTCACGGTGAATTTCAAGATGCAATGAGATAAGTGACCAGGCTACGGCACGCGTCAGAGTACAAACCCTGGCCGCCGCCCTGATACGCTGGCCACTGGAAAAAGGAGAAGTGCATGGATAACAACAGTTTCAGCCTCCTCGGGATGTTGGCGACGATGAACTGGGTGGCCCGCGGCGTGGTCGTCGTGCTGGCGCTCATGTCGATCTGGTCGCTCACGATCGCCATCGAGCGGATCGTCCGTTTCCAGCGCGCCAAGCGCGAGTCGCTCGGCATCGCCCTCGGCGTTACGCCGCTGCTCAAACAGCACAAGCTCGAAGAGGCCATCACAATGACTGCCGACAAGAAGTACCGGCACTCGCATCTCGCACGCGTGTTGCGCGCGGGGCTGACTGAGTTCCAGTACGAGTCGACGCAGTCGCTGCCCGACGATTTCGACATCGTCGCCTCGGGACAACGGGCCATCGAGCGCGAGACGCTGATGACCACCGCGGAGATGAAGAAGGGTCTCGGCAATCTGGCCACGATCTCGACGACCGCTCCGTTCGTCGGCCTCTTCGGCACCGTCGCCGGCATCATCCACGCCTTCCAGGGCATGGCCATTAGCGGCTCCGGCGGCCTCGGCGCGGTATCGGCCGGTATCGCCGAAGCACTCGTGACCACCGCGTTCGGCCTCTTCGTGGCCATCCCCGCGGTGTGGCTCTACAACTACTTCCTCAACAAGGTCGAGCGCTTCCAGGTGGAGATGTCGAACTCGTCGTCGCAGCTCATCGACTACTTCATCAAGAACGAAGCACGCGTTCGCGCCAATGCGGCTGCGGGCCGTTAGGAGTCACCGATGGCATTCGGCGCTGGGGGCGGAAGCCCCGACGAAGTCAAAGGAGACATCAACGTCACGCCGCTCGTGGACGTCTGTCTCGTGCTGCTCATCATCTTCATGGTGGTGACGCCGATGCTGCAGTCCGGCGTCGACGTCCAACTCCCGCAGGGGCCGCACTCGGAGAAGAAGCCGGGAAAAGAGTCCGATCTGATCGTCTCGATCAAACAGGACGGAACGGTCTTCATCGGTCAGGACTGGATTCCTGACCGCGATTTACCCCGCTACATGAAGGCCGAGCACGACAAAGAAGCGGGCCGCAACGTCATGATCAAAGCCGACCGGCGCATCAATTTCGGCAAAGTGCGGATGGTGATGAAAGCGGCCAACGACGCCGACTTCACGGCCGTCTCGTTCCTGACCGAAAACCAGATGGCCGGCGGGAAGATCGCGCAGGAACACGGAATGTGAGTATGCGGGGGTCGCGCGTCGGGGGTCGGGAGTCGTAGAGAAGAATCGAATCTCCGACACCCGACTCCCGAAACGCGACCCCCAGGAGAAAACCAATGTCA
>DATLVW010000234.1:0-5371 GCA_035577085.1 Thermoanaerobaculia bacterium | reverse complement strand
CGTGCGGTGCGTGCTCGGAATGGTTGATTTCGGTCGTGGTCACGTCAGCCATGATGCGCTCCGTGAATGAGGTAGAGGAACGGGAAGAGGAAGATCCAGACGATATCGACGAAGTGCCAGTAGAGACCCATGATCTCGACCGGTCCGTAGTATTCGGGGCCGAAGTGACCTTTCCAGGCGCGCCAGATGAACCAGATCAGAAGGCCGGCACCGATGATCATGTGCAGCGCGTGAAGCCCCGTCAGGCACCAGTAGAAGGTCATGAAGAGCTGGACCTTCGGAGCGAGCGCGGGGACTTCGTTCCAGTGGAAGGCGGCTCCCGGGAAGAGCCCTTCCTGCCAGTGTTTCGTGTACTCGAACATCTTCACGCCGAGGAAGATGCTGCCGAAGAAGAGCGTGGCGATGAGCATGTAGACGGTGCCCATGCGCCGCCCGAGTTGCGCGTTGCGGACGGCGAGCGCCATCGTCAGAGAGCTGATGATCAGGACGATGGTGTTGATGGCGCCAAGCCACCAGATCTGTTGCGCGGCACCGATCGCCCACGCCTCGGGATACGCGACGCGGTAGATCCAATACGCGGCAAGCACGCCACCGAAGAAGAGGATCTCCGTCGAGAGGAACACCCACATTCCGAGCGTGGATGCTTCGTGCTGCTGCCCGAGGTCCTCGAAATGATGCTGGAGGAACGGGTGGTGATGTTCGTGATGTTCTTCGACGCGCGGCGCGGGCGGGGGACCGCCGAGGGTGATGTCAGACATTCTGCGTCTCCCCCATCGCCTTCATCATGGCCGGGTAGTCGTACGCATCCCATGTCACGACCGGCGTCTCGTGGAAGTTTTCCATCGGAGGCGGCGACGTTGTTGCCCACTCCAATCCCACTGCGCCCCACGGATTCGGTCCGGCGGGGCGGCCGTACCAGAGTGACCAGAGCAGATAGCAGAGCGGCAGGGCATAGCCGACAGCCAGCACCGAGGCGCCGGCGGTGGACATGACGTTGAGCACCTGGAACTCCGGCGCGTAGGCGTGGTAGCGGCGCGGCATGCCGAGGTAGCCGAGAACGAACTGCGGGAAGAAGGTCAGGTTGAAGCCGGCGAAGACGAGCAACGCAGCGAGGCGCGCCCACCACTCGGGATACATCCGGCCGGTGATCTTCGGCCACCAGTAGTGCAGTCCGGCCATGTAGGCCATGACCGCGCCGCCGACCATGACGTAGTGGAAATGAGCGACGACGAAGTAGGTGTCGGTGACGTGGACGTCGAGTCCGATTGCGGCGAGGAAGAGTCCCGTCACACCGCCGATGGTGAAGAGTCCGATGAAACCGAGGATGTAGAGCATCGGCGTCATGAGCGCGACGGACGCTCGATACAAAGTGGCCGTCCAGTTGAAGACCTTGATAGCCGAGGGGACGGCGACGAAGTAACTGAGGAAGGAGAAGATCATCGCCGAATAGACCGAGATGCCGGCGACGAACATGTGGTGCGCCCACACCAGGAACCCGAGGAAGGCGATCGCGAGAGAGGAGTACGCGACGAACGTGTAGCCGAAGATCTTCTTGCGCGTGAACGCGGCCACAACCTCCGACGCCACGCCCATCGCCGGCAGAATCATGATGTAGACGGCCGGGTGGGAGTAGAACCAGAACATGTGCTGGAAGAGGAGCGGATCGCCGCCGAGCGCGGGATCGAAGATGCCGACGTGGACGACGCGCTCGAACATCAGCATGACCAGCGTGATGGCGAGAACGGGCGTGGCCAGGAGCTGCACGATGCTCGTGGCGTACATCGCCCACACGAACAGCGGAAGGCGGAACCAGGTCAGTCCCGGCGCGCGCATGCGATGGATCGTGACGAGGAAGTTGAGGCCGGTGAGAATCGACGAGAAACCGACGATGAAGGCCGCGAACGTCACGCCGAAAACGTGCGTGTTCGAGTACTGCGTCGAAAAGGGCGTGTAGAACGTCCAGCCGGTGTCGACGCCGCCTGTGATGATGATGTACAGCCCCATCACGGCCGCGATGATGTAGAGGTACCAGCTCAGCAGGTTGATCTTCGGGAAGGCCAGATCTTTCGCACCGAGCATGAGCGGCAGCAGGAAGTTGCCGAGCACCGCCGGGATCGACGGAATCAGGAAGAAGAAGATCATCACGATGCCGTGCAGCGTGAAGAATTTGTTGTAGGTGTCGCTGGTGAGCAGATCGCCTTCCGGCGTCAGCAGCTCGATGCGCATGACCACGGCGAAGAATCCGCCGAGGATGAAGAGCGCGGTGATGGAGATGAGATAGAGGATGGCGATCCGCTTATGGTCCTTCGTCAGGAGCCAGGAGAGCGCGCCGTAGTCGTGCGTGATGTAGTTGCGCGTCGTTTCCGGCTCGACGAAGCGGACGTCGTGCAGTGTCAATGAGCTCATGGCGTGGCACCTTTGTCTTTTTGCGGGGGAATGCCTGCGCCCGGTTTGAGCGGCGAGCCGGCGCTGGTGGCCTTCGATGACGGAGTCTCGACAGGAACGACCGCCGTCTTCTGCGTACCGAGGGAATGGACATACGAGACGAGCTTGAGCAGATCGTCTTCGCTGACCTGTCCCTGGAACGTCGGCATGACCGGCGCGAAGCCTTTGACGATCTTCGCCTGCGGGTTGAGGATCGACTCGCGGATGTAGTTCTCGTCAGCCGTGACGGTGGCGTTGTTCGACAGCGTGACGGTCGTGCCGTACAGACCGAGGAGGACAGGCCCGCGGCCCGTGGCGTCGTTCGTGTGGCAGGTGTTGCACGCGTATTTCTGGAACAGCTTTTCGCCCTGCGATGCCAGCGAGCCCTCGGCGCCACCAGCGAGCCATTTCTGATAATCAACCGGCTCCATCACTTCCACCCAGCCGATCATGCCGGAGTGGAGCGTGCCGCAGTACTCGGCGCAGAAGATGTGGAATCGTCCGGTCTTCGTGGCCTGGAACCACATCGTCTTGTAGCGGTTCGGCAGGACGTCCGCCTTCACGCGGAACACCGGAAAGAACAAGCTATGAATCACATCCTCGGAGGCCATGGTGATGCGGATCGGACGTCCTACCGGGACGTGCAGCGTGTTGATCTCGCGCTGTCCGCTGGCGTGCTGAAACTTCCACATCCACTGTTTGCCGGTGGCATAGATGTCGATTGCGTTATCGGGGACGCGCTGAATCCGGAAGTAGAGCCACGATCCCCACACGAACATGAACATGAAGATGAGGAAGGGAATGATGATCCAGGCTGCCTCGAGCGCTTTCGGCGGCTCGTAGTCCTGCGCCAACTGGTTCTCGGGCGTGCGGCGGTATTTGATGGCCAGAATGAAGATCACGAAGAACGTGATCACCGACACGCCACCGCAGACGATGCACATGAACGTCATCAACGCATCGACGCCGGGAGCGACGGTCGAGGCCTGCTCGGGCCACAGCGGGAAATCGGAAAGCATCATCGTCCGTGCTCTCTACGAATCATGATGAAGATGAAGCCAGCGAGGCTGAGAATCGTGGCGACGCCGCCAGCGCGGACGAAGTTCATGGCCGAGCGGCTGTACTTGCCGGTGGCCGGATCGTAGTGGTAGCAGAGGAGAAGGATGGCGTCGCTGGCGTTGCCGATCTTGCCGGCCGAGGCTTCGACGAGGGCGAGACGGAGATCGCGCGCCTTGTACTCGAAGCCGTAGAGGTAGCGCGATACCTTGCCCTGCGGTGTTAACGCGAGCAGCACCGCGCCGTGCGCGAACTGGTCCATCTTGATGTCGTACGCATACTGGAATCCAACCGTGTTGGTGAGCTTCTTGATCGCGCTTTCGGGACCGGTCAGGAAGTGCCAGCCGTTGGCGGCGCCGAAACGGCCGTAACGTTTGACATAGGTTTCTTTCTTGGCCGTGGCCTGCTCGGGGGTGTCGCGCGGATCGACGCTGACGGTGATGACGTCGAACTCTCTCCCGATGTCGAATCGCAGCTCGGTCAGGCCGTTGGCGATGCCGTCCATGACCATCGGGCAGAGCATGGGGCAGCGGTAGTACATGAAGTTGAGCAGCACCGGACGGCCATGATTGAAGTACTGGCCGAGCCGGACGACGCGGCCGGATTCATCGCGGAGCATCAGATCCATCGGAAGCTGCGCGTTGAGTTTCTGGTCGATGGCGACCTTGCCGGGGAGCTGGGGGGGCGTGGCGGAGTTGGTCTGTGCAATTGCCGGGAGCGCGACTGCCAGGAACAGGAAGATCAAAAGCTTGTCCGCAGATTTCGCAAATGAACGCAGATGAGCTGCATTGCTTTTATCTGTGTGAATCTGCGTCATCTGCGGATAAAACGTCATGGCGTCACCACCGGCAGTCCACGCTGCACGACGAGCTGCTTCGCGGTCTCGATCGGTATCCGCACGATGCCCTTCTTCTGATCGACCCAGCCGGGCTCGCTCAACTGCTTCTCCTGTGCAGCGCGCATATCGGCCATGTCGGTCACCGGCGTCACCGCGTAGGGCGGCATCAACCCTTCTTGATTCTTCGTCGGGAAAGGCTGCAGGCGTGGCGTGGCCGGCACTGAGGCGTCCGAGGGGCGCGGCATCATCGTCAGCGGCTGCGAGGCTTCGTGCCGGAAATAGCGGGCGTAGGCGTGAAACTGGAGATAGAGCACGGCGTACGTGAGGCCCGCAAAGACGATGAAGATCACGACAGACCAAAGAAGCGCACGGGTGTTGACGTCGCTCTCTTCGTGGCGCGTCTCGGGATTGACGATGTCGTCGTCCTGGTAGTGAGCGTGATCAGCCATTGACCTTCAGCGCTCCTTCCCGAATGGCTTCTTCGACCCACGTCTCGTGAATCGGAATGATGGTCTGTCCGCGGAGCTGGCCGATGAAGGCCCAGATCCAGACGCCGCCGATGCCGAGCAGCGTGGTGAGGTTCATCCACGACCAGGTGAAATGTTCGCCGTACCACGATGGGGCGACGAGCCAGTAGAGGGCCACGTAACGCATCACGATGATGATCACGGCAACGATTGCGATCGTCTTCGGCCGGTCCTTGATCGGACGGATCAACAGCAATCCGAACGGCAGGAAGAAGTGGAACATGGCCACGGAGAACGCGACAGCACCCCAGAGTCCGCTGGTGCGGACGAGGAAGTGCGGGATCTCCTCGTGCAGGTTCGCGTACCAGATGAGGAGGAACTCGGAGAAGGTTGTGTAGGCGTAGAACATGACGAGCGCCAGCATCAGATTGCCGAGGTCGCGCAGGTGGGTCGGCTTGAGCAGGGAGCCCATCGCTTCGGTGTTCACCAGGCGCGTGAGGAAGAACGTGACGAAGGCCAGAGCCGAGAGCGCGCAACCGACGACGAAGGTGATGCCGTACATCGTCGAGCTCCACCTCGGCTCCGT
>DATLVW010000233.1:0-4026 GCA_035577085.1 Thermoanaerobaculia bacterium | reverse complement strand
GCGCGCGCGCCTTCGCCGTCGGCCAGGCCGTCGCGTTCAGCCAGTCACTCGACAATCTCGCCCGCCACGCCCGAGGGGAGAAGTGGCCCGAGTTTTCCGACCTGAGCTGCATCAACTGCCATCACTCGCTGGAAGGGAGCGGATGGCGCCAGGAGCGCGGCTGGCCCGGCCGCGCCGGACTTCCCGCGTGGAGCCCGCAGCATTGGGCCGTCCTCCGTCTCCTCGTCGGCCGCGCCAATCCCTCGGCGCGCGCACAGCTCGACAACGACGTGGCCATCATCGCCACGCGCGTGAGTCACATGAACGATTCCAACGGCGTGCTCCAGACCGCCGTCGAAGCCCGCCGCGTCATCGATGGCGTCACCCCGCAGATCGCCGCGCTGAGCTGGCGCGACGACGACGTGCGCGCGCTGATGCGCACGATCGCCGGCGACACGGATTTCATCCTCACATCCGACGTCCACTCTGCCGAGCAGACCGCCCTGGCGTTGCAAAGCCTCGCCTCCGCGTTGACGCGCAGCAACCCGAAACTGCTCAAGAGCCCGATGACCGAGGCGATCGACGCCCTCTTCGCCGAGATCCAGAACCGCGAGCGCTACGAGCCCGCAAGGTTCGTGCAGAAGCTGGCGGCGCTGCGCGCGGCCTTGTAAAAAGACGCACGGCGTACGCCTATGAAGCGAGCGGGGTGACGTGTCCGCGATGCTGGCGCGGAGCAGCCGTTTTTCACGAGGGCAAGACGCCCAACGTCCCTGACGGAAGCGCCGTTATTGCAACCAGTTCGCGGGTCCTCAGCCCGCGAGCGGGGCCGGGTTAGGCGGTCCTCCCCATTCGTCCGCGGATGCCGAAAGGCATCCTTCCCGCCACGCAACCGACTCGCATAGTTGTCATTGACTATCGTATGGATGTATGCTCGCCACAATTCGCCGTCACTAAGGCCTAACCGATCGGTATCAGTTTCATGACAAGCGGAAGGGGTTAACGTCCCCGGTTTCCCCGGTTCCCACGTTCCCGGTTCCATCGGTTCCCCGCTCCCTCGGTTCCCCGCTCCTGCCGCTCCCTCGGGTAGTAATCAGGGCGGAGGCCGCGTCGGCCTCTCGCCTCGCCCTCGTGTCCTGTCTCTATTAACCCTTTAGAGGAGGTACCATGGCCATCCGACGAGTTGTTCCGCTCGCTGTATTCCTTTCGTTGCTGTTCGTCTTGCAGGGGTTTGCCCAAACAGATCCGGGGGTCCGAGGCGGCGGTGCTGCCGCCGGATCGCCACTCGCTTCCGTCGCCGCCAATAATCCCGTCACCATTCTCAACTTCTTCAACGATGCCAAGGCCCGATTCCAGGAGATCGACTCGGTTGCTGGAACCATCGCGGGCGAGAACGGCGTCGGCCTGGGACCGCGTTTCAACTCGAGGAGCTGCGCCGCGTGCCACGCGCAGCCGGCAGTGGGCGGAACTGCTCCGGCGACGAATCCTCAGGTCGCTGATGCAACCGCTGACGGCGCACAAAACAGCGTGCCGTCGTTCATCACCTCGACCGGGCCGGTGCGCGAGGCGAGGTTCATCTTCTTCACAGATTCGTTTGGCAATCCTGTCACGAGCCAGCCCAACGGGGGTGTGGAAGATCTGTACACGATTACCGGCCGCAGCGACGCAGGCCCCTGCAGTATCGGGCAGCCCGGCTTCGCGCTTCAGTTGTCCAACAATAACGTCATCTTCCGCATCCCGACGCCAACCTTCGGCACCGGTCTGATCGAGACCATCTCCGAGGAGACTCTCCTGAACAACCAGCAGGCGGCGTTCAACAACAACCAGGGAATCACCGGCACCTTCAACCACAACGGCAACGACGGTACGATCAGCCGCTTCGGTTGGAAAGCCCAGAACAAGTCGCTCGAGCTCTTCGCTGGTGAGGCCTACAACGTCGAACAGGGCGTCACGAACGAGATCTTCACGCAGGAACGGCCGTTGCCCGGAGAAGACATGGGCATCATCGGCGGTCACTCATCGACGAATGGTTTGCCCGCGAACTGCCGGGGCAATGCCACTCCGGAGGATCACACCAACTTCAATCAGACCGCGGTTGGGACGCTCAGCGACCTGGCGCAGTTTGCGATGTTCATGCGTCTGCTGGCGCCGCCCACTCCGTCGACAACGGTGCCGGGGGGATCGACCTCGATCACCAATGGCCGCAACCTCTTCATCTCCATCGGCTGTGCGGTCTGCCACACGACGAGCCTCACCACCGGAACTTCCTCATTCACGTCGAGTCTGAGCAACACTCCCGCAAACCTCTTCAGCGATCTCGAGATTCACCACATGGGAACCACGCTTGCCGACAACGTCTCGCAGGGCGGCGCCGGTGGCGATCAGTTCCGCACAGCACCCCTATGGGGAGCCGGACAGCGCATCTTCTTCCTGCACGATGGACGGACAAAGGATATCCAGGCCGCCATCCTGGCCCACAATGCCAACGGCTCCGAAGCAAACGGGCCGTCCTTTACGTTCTTCACGAACCTCAGTACCGGCCAGCGTCAGGACATCCTCAACTTCTTGCGTTCTCTCTAATCGGTGTTGTCCCGGGCCGGCCGCTGACGCAAACGCGTCAGCGGCCGGCTTCTCGAAGGAGGTGCACGTGTTCCGTTGCCGGTTCATCTCTCTGCTTTTGTTCCTCTGCACATCCTCATCCCTTCTCGCGCAGTTGCCGGCAAATACGATTCTCGTCAAGGGAGCGGAGCCGAGCGCCAGCGATACGAAGACTCCGCTGCCCGAAGCAGGCAAGGTCGACGGCGGTCTCTACGAGAATCGATACTTCGGCTTTTCGTATCACCTGCCGCCCGACTGGTCGGAACCGTACACCGGTGCTCCGCCATCGGACAGCGGCAGCTACGTGCTCGCTGAATTCGTACCTTCGAAGACGTTCAAGGGCCCGATCAATGGAACGATCCTCATCACGGCGCAGGATCTTTTCTTCTCGCTCGTTCCCCAGCGCAGCGCAGGGGAAATGATCAAGTACTCCAGCGATCACCTCCAGCCGTACTACACCCTCGAGCATCCGCCGTCCGATTTGACGATTGCAGGCCGGTCGTTCGCCCGGTTCGACTACATGTCGCCGGTGGCAGGTCTGCATTGGTACACCCTGGCCACGCAGGTTCGTTGTCACGTCATCCAGTTCGTGCTCAACAGCCGTGACACCGGCCTGCTCGATAGCCTCGTGCATGACATGGATCAGATGAAGCTGGCCGCGAACGACTCACCCCCGTGCGTGGCTGGCTACGCGGAGCAGAACGTGATCAGCAAAGTCGATCCGGTACTCAACGACCGCAAGTTCAATTCCATCCCCGTCCGCATCATCATCGGCACAGACGGCAAGGTGAAGCACGTTCATGTCATCAGTGCGTTTCAGGACCAGGCCAAGATCATCACGGATGCTCTCTTCCAGTGGAGGTTCAAGCCATATCAGGAGAACGGGAAGGCCGTCGACGTCGAGACCGGCATCCTGTTCGGCTATTCGCCCCCTAGGCAGCAAACGGCGCCGACGTCGCAGTCGACGTCGCAGTGACCCTCAACTCGTATGTCAACTCGGTTGACCAGGATATCGAGACGAGAAGGGATCACCGGTGGAATGAGTCAGGGCAGCGACTGTCACAAAAGGTGGACAACTACACCACCAAAAATGGAAGTTAGACAAAATGAGAATCCGTTAACGGTAAACAGGAATCCATGAACGGTAAATGGGAATCCGTTAACGGTAAACAGGAATCCATGAATGGTAAATGGGAATCCGTTAACGGTAAACGGGAATCCGTGAACGGTAAACGGGAATCCGTGAACGGAAAACCGGAATCCGTGAGTGGGAAGTCAAATCGCGTGTGCGGTAGTCGGAACTCGTGAATAGGAAGAGAAAACCGGTTCACGCGGAGCCGCGGAGGCCGCTGGGCTTCGTTCTCCGCCCCCCTAATCGTTCTCCCACTTCGCTGTGTTGATCTCCGCCACCTTTCCGCCGACGAACGTGATCGTGGCGTCCATCTTGCGGAC
>DATLVW010000232.1:0-5192 GCA_035577085.1 Thermoanaerobaculia bacterium | reverse complement strand
TCGACGACGCGGCGGAGAAAGATGATCTGCTCGTTCCACTCCTTCACAGCCACCGAATAATTCGCGACGCGCGTCTTCGTCTTCGCCAGGTCGGTGACCTCGTGGTAGTGCGTAGCGAAGAGCGTGATGCCGCCGCGCGTGGGATTGTCGTGCAGGTATTCGATGATGGCCCACGCCAGCGAAAGGCCGTCGAACGTGGCCGTACCGCGGCCCACTTCATCGAGGATGATGAGCGATCGGTCGGAGGCGTTGTTCAGGATGTTCGCGGTCTCGTGCATCTCCACCATGAACGTCGATTCGCCGCGCGCCAGTTGGTCCGACGCTCCCACGCGCGTGAAGATGCGGTCGAAGATGCCGAGGCGGGCTTTGGATGCGGGAACGAAGCTGCCGATCTGATTGAGGAGAACGATCAGCGCGACCTGGCGCAGATACGTCGACTTCCCGCCCATGTTCGGGCCGGTGATGATCTGGATTCCGTTGCGGTCGCGCTCCACGTCGGTGTGGTTCGGGATGAAGCGCTCGCTGGCGATGGCCTCGATGACAGGATGTCTTCCGTCCTCAACACAAATCTCCGCTCCCTCGGACAACGTAGCCCGGACGTAGCGGTTGCGCACGGCGATCGTGGCCAGTGACGAGAGCGCATCGACCTCACCGACTGCGCGAGCGGTGGCGAGGATTGCGCCGCTCATGCGCGCCACGCTTTCGAGCAGCGCTTCGTAAAGTCTCGCCTCGATGGCGATCGCTTTCTCTTCGGCGCCGGCGATCTTCTCTTCCAGCACTTTCAGGTCGGGCGTGATGTAGCGCTCGGCGTTGACCAGCGTCTGCTTGCGGATGTAATCGTCCGGCACCTTGGCGAGGTTCGACTTCGAGACCTCGATGTAATAGCCAAAGACGGAGTTGAAGCGGATCTTCAGCGAGCCGATGCCGGTTCGTTCGCGTTCCCGCCCTTCGATCTCGACGAGGATCGTCTTCGAGTCGCGGGCGATCGTGCGCAGCTCGTCGAGATCGGCGTCGACACCCGGCTTGATCGCGCCGCCATCGCGCATGTTGAGCGGCGGCGTATCGGAGAGCGTCGCCGCAATCTGATCGACGACTGGCGCGATCGGATCGAGTGCAACGCGCAACCTCTGGAGCAACGGACCATGAAGGGGAGCCATCACCGTCCGTAAGTCGTCGACCATGAGCAGCGAATCGGCGAGCGTCAGGCACTCGCGCGGCGTAGCCGTCCGCAGCGTCACGCGCGAAGCCAGCCGTTCGAGATCGGCGATGCGGGAGAGCCGTTGCGTCATCGGCTCGAGAATGGCGCGCGAGCGGGTCAGCTCGTCGACGGCATCGTGGCGGTCGAAGATAGCGTCGCGCGACTTGAGCGGACGCGTGATCCATTTGCGCAGCATCCGCCCGCCCATCGCCGAGCGCGTGGCGTTGACGACACTCCACAGCGACGCGCGCGGCCGGGCGGCATCGCGGGAGTCGAGGATCTCCAGATTGGCGAGCGTGGCGGCATCGAGCTGTAGGAAATCGGCTTCGTGATCGACGCGTAGGCCGAGAACGTGATCGAGCGGTTTCTTGTGGCTGGCAGCAGCGTAGCGCAATGCCGCGCCGGCGGCGCCGATGCGTGGATCGTCGCCCTCCAGGCCGAAGCCGCGCAACGACTGCGTCCCGAAATGGCGCGAGAGGTAATCGTGCGCCGCCACGGTTTCGAACATCGACGGCTCGACCGGCGTGACCGGAATCTCCAGCGGGAACGCGGACTCGCGCGGAACGATCGCCTCGCGCGGCGCAAAACGCGCGATGTCATCCGCAAGCCGCGGGTCGTCGACACCGCCATACGAGGTAACGAAGAAATCGCCGGTGGAGACGTCGAGGTAGGCAGCCCCGACGGGGGTCGGGAGTCGGGGGTCGGGGGTCGGAGCTGAGGCAGTCTCTTGAGCAGTCGGCGAAGGCTGACGGCGGTCAGGCGTCAAAGCTGAAGTCGGCGTTGAAGCCGCTTTATCTCCGACCCCCGACTCCCGACTCCCGACCCCCGCCACAAACAACGCCACCAGATAGCAACTCTCCCGATCAACGATGAAACTCTCCGTCGCGGTGCCCGGCGTGACGATGCGCACGATCTCGCGCTTCACCAACCCTTTCGCCGCCGTCGCATCCTCGGTCTGTTCGCAGATCGCCACGCGCAGGCCATGGCGGATCAGCTTGGCGATGTAGCCGTCGGCCGAGTGATACGGCACGCCGCACATCGGCGCTTCGTGCTCCTGCCCTTTGTTTCGCGCCGTGAGCACGAGATCGAGAAGCGGCGCGGCCTTCTCGGCGTCCTCGAAGAACATCTCGTAGAAATCGCCGAGACGATAGAAAAGGATGGCGTCGGGCACCTGCTGCTTGATCTCGAAGTACTGCTCGAGCATCGGCGTGAGCTTCATGGGACGGGACATTGGAGTTGTGAAGTATGAAGGGTGAAGGATGAAGAATGTTGACATCAGAGACAAGAGACAAGAGATCAGAGACTAGGGGGACCGAGTTGCCCGATCTCTGATATCTGATCCGTTGTTATCCGTTGTCTCTGATCTCTGGTCCCTTGTCTCTGCTCTCTGGTCCCTTGTCTCTGCTCTCTGATCTCCCTGCAGGCTTTCGAATCACTAGCAACCTCCCATCCTTCCCATCCAGCTCCACCACGACGGCATCGCGCAACGCGGTGTGCGGGACGCGGTCGCAGAGAACGACCCATCGATCGGTGCTGCCGCCGCCCTCGCCGCGCGTGGCCCAGGCAACGTGCACCGCTTCGTATCCTTGGAAGTGCATGGGATCACGTTGCCGCAGGATTGCCACGGCCCGGACGGCCGCGTCATCACTGAGCATGCGGCCGGCGCGGCGCGAGGGATCTTCGCGGTGCCGCGACGCCAGAAAGAGGACCGCGCAAAGCACAATCCACGCGGGGTAGAGCAGCCAATAGCGCCGAAACACGCGCGGTATCATAGCGGCCCGATGACGCGTTCCGAGATCGAAGCGAAGCTGTCGGAGATCGTCCGCAAAGAAAAGGATGTCGCGGACGACAAGATGACTCTGGAAACGCCCCTCGCCGAAGCAGGCATCGACTCGCTCGACGCCCTGACGATCCTCTTCGCCATCGAAGAAGAGTTCCACATCTCGATTCCCGACGACCGAGCCCGCGCCATCCGCACCTTCGGCGACATGGTGGAGGTGATTGAGGCGCTGGTGTGAGGGTGGGGGGTGGGGAGTGGGGAGTGGGAGATCGGATGTCGGAGGGTTGTTGTGTCATCCTGAGACTGCCGGAGCCGCCCGCGCGAATCGCGATGTTTGCGCTGCGTTTGCTCGGCGGCGCAGGACGTCGAAGGATCTCAGACTTCGCAGATCGTGTTCGTCCAGCGCGAGCGATCGTGTTCAAGACGCACGAACGAGATCTTCGCATTTTGAGATCCTTCGCCGTCCTGCGGCGCCTGGGATGATCTGCGCGAGAGCAACGTGTTGCGCGGGCGCCTCCGGCAGGCTCAGGATGACACCTTGGATGACACCTTGGATGACACCTCACACTTCGCGCGATTCGCACAATGACTGGAGGCCTTCGCGGCAAAGATGGCCGAGGAAGCGTGATCGCTCTCCAAGTCCCCACCCACTCCCCAGCTCCCCCACCCCCGGCACCTGATTTGCTACTCTTCACCCGAACACCGGAGGCCGTCATTGATCGTCGAAAAGAAGCACGCCGAGAACTTCACGATTCTTTATGTCGAAGGGCTGATCAAGCTCGGCGAAAGCGCGGAGTTCTTTTCCGCCGCGCTCGAGAACGTGCTCAAGAACGAGAGCGCGAACGTCATCATCGACTTCACCAAGATCGACTACATCGACTCCACCGGCATCGGTGAGCTCGTCGGCTACCTTGGCAAGTTCACGAGCCAGAACCGCAAGCTCATCCTCGTCAACCCCTCCGAACGGATCCTCAAGCTCCTCAAACTCGCCAAGCTCGATTCCGTGTTCAAGATCTACAACACCGAGGAAGAGGCGGTCAGCGCGGAAAGCGGCAACGCCGCGAAGAGCGCGTGAGAGAGGCAGAGATAAGAGACAAGAGATCAGAGGTCAGGCCGCCTTCTGATCCCTGATCTCCAGATCCCTGATCTCTGATCTCTGCTCCCTGATCTCTGTTCCTCCCTCCCCCCACCCCCAACTCCCCACTCCCTACGACCCGATTTGAGGTAGGGTTACCGCTGCGGTCGTCACTCCTAACTATTGAGAGAGAGAAGGAGGCTTCCCATGGCGGAATGGTCCATCGTCATCACGGGTCCGGCGGGTTCAGCGAAGTTTGATCCCAACCCACAACCAGTGTCTTCGAACGACATCGTCTTTTGGTCGAACCGTACCGACGATCCGCACACGATCGTCATCGACGGGCAACCCAAAGTATTGCCTATGCCTGTGCCACCGTGGGAATCGTCGAAGCCGGCCTACCAGGTCTCGGCGGCGGTCACCTACCGCTGTAAAGACCACGACAACGAAACAGGATCGATCACGATCAAAACGGCGGTGCTCCTGCTGGCGCTCATGACCGGCTTCTTCGCGCCGTCGCTGAAGGCGCAAGTGACGTGCGGGCAACTCATCGGCGGCGAGTTGAAGTCACCCGCGGAGATAGGCGTCCACGACGCGACCAAGCGGACGACGAGCGGAACGCTCGTCACCAGCGGAGAGAAGCAGCTCATCGGATTGCCAACAGGAACGCGCGTGACGACCGGCCCGATCACGGAGGCCAACATCACCTGTAACGCGCAATGGATGCGGACGTACCGGAATCACGAGCCGGCACCGGATAGCCAGCAGCCCAACGCGCCGGCTGTCCTTCCCGAGCCCGGCCCGACGATTCGCACCCACGTGGGCGACCTCGTCGAGCTGACGTTTCTGAACCTGATCGACGACCTCAATTTCCCCGGCACCGACACCGGCGACTGCGACCAGGTGCAGGGCAACAACGGTCAGGTCTACCCGCAGACCGACAAGATGCCCAACTGCTTCCACGGGTCGGTCTTCACGAACGTTCACTATCACGGCACGCACACCAGTCCCAATTCCACGGCCGACAATGTGTTCCTCGAGATCGTCCCTTCGCCGCGGTCGAAGAACAATGCCCGTACCCCGTCGATCACGGCCGCGAGCGTGAAGGATCAGTTCGCGGAGTTCTTCGGCAACTGCGA
>DATLVW010000231.1:0-3930 GCA_035577085.1 Thermoanaerobaculia bacterium | reverse complement strand
CAACTCAGGCGTGAGATGTTCCGGGAGACCCACCATCTGGATTGCATTGCGACCGAGCTCAAACGCGAACTCGACGGATTCCCCCGCTCCCAGAGCGTCGTAGAACGCGGCTGCGAAGACGATTGCCGCCGAATCGCCTATGTCCCTATTCATCCCGACGACGTAATCGATGTGCTCTGCAATCGCCATTGCCTGAATCGTCGAATAGCAGGCATTGAGGACGACACAGTGAATCGTGTCGGCAAAAAGCTTGAACAGTCCGGCTAGCGCTTCGGCGCTGGCAAAGTGTTCTTCAAGAATCAGTCCTTCCTCGCCGGCGCCGTGGCCGCAAAAATGAACGTACGTAGGACGGTAGTCGAGGAGAGCTCGCCGAAGGTCTTTGGGGCGTGTGGCCCACTGCTGCCGAACGATGAACTGTTCGCGAGAACGCCTCAGCCCATTCTGGATCTCTCGGACTTCCATATCCAGACTCAGAGGCTCCTGATCGCTACGATTGGCGGCGCAGATGAGGATCGTCTGAGGCGTGTCCGGAGCCATGTCGAATGTTGTGAACGCCGATAATCTTGAGTTATCGAACCAAGCTAGGCAAGCGCCTCCCTGCTGTTAGGAGTGACGCAGCGACAGTATTCCCTACCCCGGCATGGCTGGAACCAAGAAAAAAGTGGTCGAGGGCGCGACCGGGAGTCTGATCGGCCGATGGTGAATCTCGTCGAACGTCATCGTCATGCGGCTCATTTTGCTGAGGTGGCGGACGATGAACCTTCGCCGATGAACGTGGCGAGGGCCGATTAAGCGGGCCATTGGGTGGGCGTGCTCATGTGACGTTCGGTCTGGCGAAAGACTCTCGCGGCGTCAGATTCGCGCTCAACGTCTGTGTCTTCTTGGGATCATCAGCGGCTTCCCCTTTCACTCATTCCGATTTCGTCTTGCTTCCAGTTTTGCCCGCCAAAACGGTCGCCGCTTGCTCGTAATGCAAGAGCGCGCTTGGTTTCGCGCCCGGTGGGCACCCGTGGCATCCTTGCAACCATGGATCGCCGGGAATGGCTGGAGGCGAACGGAATCGGCGGGTACGTCAGTTCCACCGTTTGCGGGATCAACACGCGCCGTTACCATGGTCTGCTCATTGCGGCGACCAAGCCGCCGGTGGGCCGGGTGGTGCTGCTTTCCAAGCTCGATGAGCGCATCACGATTGGGCGATCGTCGATCGACCTCGGCGCGAACCAGTTTCCGGGCGCTGTCCATCCGCGCGGGTTCAAGCATCTGCTCTCGTTCGAGCGGGGGCTCTTTCCCACGTTCGAGTATGCCGCCGAGGGGGTGAGGATACGGAAGACGATCGCGGCGATTCATGGCGAGAACACGACGGTGATCGTTTACGAATTGCTGGAGTCGGCGGTGGATGTGACGCTGGAGTTGCGGCCGTTCATCGCCGGACGCGACTATCACTCGCTCGTTCACGCGAACGACGCCATTCATCGCGATGCCGCGTTCGACGATGGCGTCTTCGCGCTGCAGCCGTACGACGGGCTTCCGACACTCTTTCTGAGCGTGCCCGACGCGGCGTTCCTTCCTGCGCCCGACTGGTACTTCAACTTCGAATACGCGATCGAGCAGGAGCGAGGGCTCGAAGCGCACGAGGATCTCTTCACGCCTGGGACGTTCACTCGGGTACTCGCGAAAGGCGCGGCGCTCGTCGTCATCGCATCGACATCCGATCCTCGGGGGCGCGACGGACTGGCGCTGTTCGACATTGAGCACCGCCGCCGTGAATCGATCGCGAACGCTGCGCCGATGCCGGGCCGGTTCGGCCGTGCGCTGACTCTCGCGGCTGATCAGTTCATTGTCCGGCGCGGAACCGATCGGAAGACGATCATCGCCGGCTATCACTGGTTCACCGATTGGGGGCGCGACACGATGATCGCGCTGCCCGGCCTCTGCCTCACCACCGGCCGCTTTGAAGACGCGCGCAGCATCCTGCTCGCGTTCGCCGAGTGTGCGAGCGAGGGGATGCTGCCGAACTGCTTTCCCGATGGCGGCCAGGCACCCGAATACAACACGGTCGACGCCACGCTCTGGTTTTTCATCGCCGCGCAGCGTTATCTCGAAAGCAGCGGCGACGAGGCCTTCGTGCGCGACACCCTGCTGCCGGTGCTGCGCGACATCGTTGCCTGGCATGAGCGCGGAACGCGGCACAACATCCACCTCGATGACGATGGCTTACTGATCGCTGGCAGCGAGGGCGATCAGCTCACCTGGATGGATGTGAAGATCGGCGACTGGGTAGTCACACCGCGGCACGGCAAAGCGGTCGAGGTCAACGCGCTCTGGTTCAACGCGCTGACGATCCTTGCGGACTTCGAGCGGCGATGGGGAGCGGCGGACGCTTCCCGTACGCTCGTCGATTCAGCGGAGCGCGTTCGGGCGCGCTTCCGGGAAGTCTTCTGGAACGAGAAGAACGGTTCTCTTTACGACGTCGTGCGACCCGATGAGCGCGACGCGAGTATTCGTCCCAATCAGATCTTCGCCATCAGCCTTCCGCATCCTCTCCTCGACGGTGCCGACGCGGAGAAGGTTCTTCGCATCGTCGAGCAGCATTTGCTGACGCCGCGGGGATTGCGGTCGCTGTCGCCCGAGGATCCGCGTTTCATCGGCACCTACATCGGAGGCCCCCGCGAGCGCGATGCCGCCTACCATCAAGGAACCGTCTGGTCCTGGCTCCTCGGCCCCTACATCACCGCGCTCGTTCGCGTTCGCGGCGAAGCCGGAATCGTTGAAGGCCAGCGCATCCTCAAAGCCTTCCAGCCCCACCTCGAAGAATCGTGCATCGGTACTATCTCGGAGATCTTCGACGGCTCACCCCCGCACGCCCCGCGCGGTTGTGCGGCACAGGCGTGGAGCGTGGGAGAGGTTCTGCGTGCGGCGGTGGAAATGGGGGGGCAGGTCTAAAGTCTAAAGTGCCGAGGACGATCGTCGCTAAAGCGATAAAGTCTCCTCGACACTTTAGACTTTAGACCTGACCCTCACAAACACACGTGCAACGGCACAGGTGTCGCGGGCGTGGGCACCAGAATCGGCAGCAGCTTGTCTGCTGTCAGCAATGCCTCCACGCGCGCGAGGATTTCCGTTAGCACGAAGGGTTTGCTGAGGAAGCCGGTTGCTCCTGCCGCAAGCGATTGCGCCTCCTGCCTCGGGTCGGCGGAGAGGACGAGGACTGCGACGGGTGCTTCGAGCGCGAGGGCGGCGAGGACTTCGAAGCCGTTCATGCGGGGCATCTGCAGGTCAAGCAGGATGAGGTCGTAGGGTTGCTCGCGGTGCAGTTCGCACACGCGGTCGCCCCGCATCGTCGAGGTTACGGCGAGATAGCCGCCGCGGCGCAGCGCGAATTCGAGCAGGCGGACGTTCGATTCCTGATCGTCGACGATCAGGATTCTGGCGGCGAACGCGTTAGTGGACGAGGACATGGCCCTCGTCTGCGAATTCCATCGCGGCATTCAGCGCGTCGGTGAAGTCGGCGACTTTGATCGGTTTCGTGAGGTAGCGGAAGAAGCCGGCTTCGAGGCCTTTCTGGATATCGCGCGGGATGGCGTTGGCGCTGAGGGCGACGACCGGAATGTGCGATGTGCTCTTGTCTTCGCGCAGGATCTTCAGCGCATCGATGCCGCTGATGCCGGGAAGGTTGATGTCCATCAGGATCACGTCGGGCTGGCAGGTGCGCGCAAGCTCGACGCCGCGGGTGCCATCGATCGCGCTGAGGAGCCGGATATCGTGACGACGGGCGACGAGCTTCTCGATCAGCTTGAGATTGGCAGGATTGTCTTCGACATAGAGCAGCGTCCGCGTCCGCGCGTCCGGATGGATCGAAGGTTTGGAATCGACGATGGCTTCCATCCGTGCGGGGAGCGTGAGCGGCGCGGTCGAGGAGAGCTCGATCCA
>DATLVW010000230.1:0-6304 GCA_035577085.1 Thermoanaerobaculia bacterium | reverse complement strand
CACGCGAAGACGCGAAGACGCGAAGGCGCGAAGTGTTCGCCGCAACGGAAGGAAGAACGCGCTTGAGTGGCGCGGCCTGTTTCACCTCTTGATTACGATCAGAGAAATGGCCGCCGGATGCTGGCGTTTCACCTCAATCAGTTTTTCCCAAGCCGAGTCGTCATGCGCTTCGGCAATGACTCGCTCATCGATTAGCCCTTCCTGCGAAGTTGTCTCTCGCGCCCGAGCGAAAACTGTTCTCCCCTGAGAAGTAGCGGCCTTTGTTTTGCGCATAGCCAGATGTGGAGTTTACCGCTTCAACACATCCTCGATCGCTGCCAGCGCGCGCGGGTCGTGCTTCTGTCCCAGCCAGAAGGCCGCCTTCTTCCGCACGCTCGGATCGCGATGCGACTTCATCAGCTCGATCAGCATCGGAACCGATTCGTCGTTCGGAAGCTGCGACACGGCAAAGACCGCCTTATCGCGCACTGCTGAGTCGGGATCATCGTCCACGGACGCGCGGATGGCGCCGGCGGCTTTATTTCCGGCTTTCTGCGAGAGCCAGAAGATCGCCTGGCTGCGCACGTGCGCGATCGGATCGTGTTTCGCCAGATTGATCAGCGCGTCGATCGCGCCCGGCTCTTTCGATTGCGACAGAGCGAAGACCGCCTTTTCGCGCAAGTGTTGCGAGGCCGAGGCCGACTGCGCGACGGCAAGAACGTCTTCATATCCGCGGCGTCCGCGCGTCTGTCCGAGCCAGAAGGCTGCCTGACCGCGCGTTCCATCGGGAGCGGTGCTCGAATTCAGAATCCGTTCGAGCTCCGTGGTCGCCGAGGCATCTGCATGCATCGCCAGCGTTGACATCACGGAACCCGAACGGCGTTCCGAGCTTCCCAGCATCGACGCCTGCAGGGCCACACTCTTCTTCGGGTCCACCCCATCGATCCACGTCACCGCCGCACCGTTGGCGTCGAGAGCGCAGTCCATCGAATAGCTGCGCACGCGCGCGATCTCGCCATTCTCGACGCGGTAGACGATCGCGAAGACGTCGGAGGAGGCGACGTGCAGGTCGTCCCGATCGCTGCTGTTGAACGAGCTCCCATCGCGGTCGAGGCTGCACGTACCGCCCATTCGGTAGTCACCGTACGTGTTGAAGCAGCACATGACGTGCTCGCTCTCGATCTCCGGCACGGAGTAGCCGATGAAGGCCGATTTCGAGGCCCGGATTTGTGTGCCGAGGTCAGAGGAGGCGGCAACGTGGGTGACGGTGGCGTGCAGGATGCGCGGTTGCTGCGCACCACCTGCGACTGCGAAAAGAAGGATTGTCAGAGCGATCGAGGCGGTTCTCATACACGCTTAGACTGGCGCGCTTCGAGCCGGTTAGCTATACTCCGCGGACTTTTATGAGACGGGCGACCACACGGCGCAACACGCGAACGACGGGCTGCTTCAACCCGCCCTGCCGATGATCGTCTGTTTCAAGCAACACGACAATCCGACAGGGCCGAGCAATCGGCCCTTTTGATTTATGGGGGAGTGAGAAACGTAGGTCGGACTCTCTAGTCC
This sequence comes from Thermoanaerobaculia bacterium, assembly GCA_035577085.1. Classification (GTDB taxonomy): domain Bacteria; phylum Acidobacteriota; class Thermoanaerobaculia; order Gp7-AA8; family Gp7-AA8; genus JADGNZ01. The sequence continues at coordinate 4,759 of DATLVW010000230.1, read as the reverse complement.
GACTGAGAAAAAACCGTCGGACTAGAGAGTCCGACCTACGTTTCCATCCCCGGAGAAAACCATGCACGTACAACTACCCGACGGTTCCCAACGAGAAGTTCAGGACGGCGCCACTGTCGCCGACATCGCCCTGTCGATCGGCAAAGGATTGGCGAAGGCTGCCCTTGCCGGCAAGGTCAATGGCAAGGTCGTCGACGTCTACACGCCCGTTCCCGACAACGCGAAGATCGAGATCGTCACGCCAAAGAGCGAGGCCGGTCTCGATACCATCCGCCACTCCACCGCCCATCTCATGGCCATGGCCGTGCAGGAGCTCTTTCCCGGAACCCAGGTCACCATCGGACCGGTCATCGAGAACGGCTTCTTCTACGACTTCGGCACCGAACGGCCCTTCACCGACGACGATCTCCGGCGTATCGAGGAGAAGATGTCCGAGATCGTCAAACGCGATCTGCCGGTGCGCCGCGAGGAGCTGAGCCGCGACGAAGCGATCGCCACGTTCGAGAAGCTCGGCGAGAAGTACAAGGTCGAGATCATCAAAGGCATCCCCGGCGATGAGGCGCTGTCGATTTATCGCCAGGGCGAATGGTTCGATCTCTGCCGCGGACCCCACGTCCCCTCCACCGGTCGCCTCGGCGCGTTCAAGCTCACCTCGGTCGCCGGTGCGTACTGGCGCGGGGACGAGCACAACGCCATGCTCCAGCGCATCTATGGCACCGCATGGGCGGACAAGGACGAGCTGTCGGCGTACTTGAAACGCGTCGAAGAGGCTCACGCGCGCGATCACCGAAAGCTGGGCAAGCAGCTCGACCTCTTCACCTTCTCGCACTTCGCGCCGTCGATGCCGATCTTCCTGCCGAAGGGCGCGGCCATCTACAACGAGCTGATCGACTTCGTGCGCGGCTTCTACGCGCGCGATGGGTACAGCGAAGTCGTCACGCCTCTGATCTGGGATACCGAGATCTTCAAGATCTCCGGCCACTACGAGAACTACAAAGAGAACATGTTCTTCTCCGAGGTCGATGAGCGGGAGTACGGTGTGAAGCCGATGAACTGTCCCGGCCACACCCAGATCTTCGCGATGGAGCGCCGCTCGTACCGCGACCTGCCCATCCGCTACGCCGACTTCGCGCGTCTGCACCGCTACGAGCGCTCCGGTGTCACCCACGGCCTCGTGCGCGTCCGCTCGTTCGCGCAGGACGACGCTCATCTCTTCGTCACTCCCGATCAGATCGAGCCGGAGATCGACCGCGAGCTTCGTCTCATCAAAGAGATCTACGACATCTTCGACTTCAAGGAGGTGCGCATCGCCCTCTCCACCCGTCCCGAGAAACGCCTCGGCACCGATGAGATCTGGGACAACGCGGAGCAAGGACTCGAGAACGCCTTGAAGAAGAATGGCGTCGATTACCACATCAATCCGGGCGAGGGAGCGTTCTACGGCCCCAAGCTGGAGTTCCAGGTCACCGACGCCATCGGCCGTCCCTGGCAGCTCGGCACAATCCAGCTCGACTACGCGCTGCCCGAGCGCTTCAAGCTCAGCTACATCGGCGCCGACAACGGGGAGCATCAGCCGGTGATGATCCACCGCGCAATACTCGGCTCGCTGGAGCGGTTCATCGGCATCATCATCGAACACTTTGCCGGTGCCTTCCCTGTTTGGCTCGCACCGGTTCAGGCATCGGTGCTGCCGTTGTCGGAGAAGTTCCTCGACTACGGACGGGAGACGGCGGGGAAACTACGGGCAGCCGGTCTTCGCATCGAGACCGACGAATCGAACGAGAAGCTCGGCGCGAAGATCCGCGACGCGCAGCTCCGGAAAATCCCGTACATGCTGGTGGTCGGTGAGAAGGAAGTGGCGGCAGGAACGGTGTCGGTCCGGAAGCGGACCGGGGGCGATCAGGTCTCGCTTTCGATCGATGAATTCGTGGCTCAAACCAGAGCGGTCATCGCTGCCCGCTCGTTGACTTTGTAGTGTTTTATTCGTAGATTTCGCGCTTCCGCGCTAACGGCTAACAGGAGGATTTCGCATTTTTCCACCACGACGAGGATCGCGATTCGACCGGAAACCCACAGAGCCTGAGTCCAGAATCAATGACATGATCCGCGGCATCGCTGAGGTTCGCCTCATCGGAGCCGATGGATCGCAGATCGGTGTCGTTCCCCTGCAGCAGGCGCAGGAAATGGCCCGAGAGAAGGACCTCGACCTCGTCGAGATCTCGCCGACGGCAAATCCTCCCGTCTGCAAGGTCATGGATTACGGCAAGTACGTCTTCCAGCAGAAGAAGAAACAGACCGAGGCCAAGAAGAAACAGAAGGTGATCGTCGTCAAGGAGGTGCAGTTCCGCCCCCGCATCGACGAGCACGATTTCGATTTCAAGAAGAACAACATCATCCGTTTCCTGCAGCACGGCGACAAGGTCAAGGCATCGATCCGGTTCCGAGGACGCGAGATGACGCACATGGAGCTCGGCCGCGCAGTCCTCGACCGCCTCCTGCTCGAGATCAAAGAATACGGCGCCGGCGAAAATGCGCATCCCGACATTCAGGGAAACCGCATGACGATGGTGATATCGCCGGTGAAGTAGGGTGTGGGGTGTCGGGGGTGGGGAGTGGGAGCAGAATCAAAACCAGCTGCTCTTTCTCCATCGCTGCCAACGTCACACACCTCGCCAAAACGAAAGTCGCAAGTCTCAACAGAACTTAAGCTCATTCAGGAGTGGTAGAACGGAGAGGGAAGCAGGATTGCACGTCGATTCCGCTCCCACACCCCACCCCCTACTCCCCACACCCCACGCAAGGAATTCAATACCACCGCACTAAGTTAGGGACCAAGCTATGCCGAAGATGAAAACGCACCGAGGCGCCGCCAAACGTTTCAAGAAGTCCGGAACGGGCAAGCTTCAACGGAATCACGCCTTCCATTCGCACATCCTCACCAAGAAGTCCGCTGGCCGCAAAGCGGAGCTGGGGAAGGAAACGAGCGTGTCGAAGGCGAACGAGAAAACCGTGAAGCGGATGATCCCGTACCTCTAGGCTGTCATCTGCCGGTTGTTCCGCTTCCCGGTTTGCTCCGAAAGCCGACACCCGACAAGCGACACCCCAACCCGAGCGAGGCGTGGTAAATCACCACTCCTGACCCGCCCGCTCTTAACGAACCAAACGAGGAGAAACAATGCCGAGAGTCAAACGGGGTACCAAACGTAAAGACCGCCGCTCCAAGATCCTGAAGCTCGCCAAGGGCTACTGGGGAATGAAGTCGCGCGGTCACCGGATCGCGAAACAGCAGGTTGAGAAAGCGCTCAACTCCGCCTTCGCAGGCCGCAAAGACCGCAAAGGTGATTTCCGGAAGCTCTGGATCGCCCGAATCAACGCCGCCGCCCGCCTCAACGGGATTTCCTATTCGAAGCTCATGGCCGGACTCAAAGCCGCCGGCTCGCTCGTCGATCGGAAGATCCTGGCCGACATCGCCGTCCGCGATGCCGCCGCCTTCACCGCCATCGTCGAAAGCGCCAAAGGTGCGCTGAACAAGCAGCAGCTTCGCACCGCCCTCGACAAAGAGACCGCGGCCAAGCGCCCGGCCGCAAAGCAGGCCTCCGCATAAAACGCCATCACTGATTCACCTGAAAACGCGGGCCATGCGCCCGCGTTTTTGTTTGTACAATCCCCCGCTCGCCATGCTCGACGACATCACACGCATCAGCTCCGAATTCGACTCCGCCCTCGGCAGCGCCAACACCGCCGCGGCTCTCGATGATCTTCGCGTCCACTACTTCGGCCGCAAAGGCGGCTTGATCCCGGCCCTCTTCTCGCGCCTCAAAGAAGTGCCGAAAGAGCAGAAGAAGGACGCCGGCGACGCGCTCAACAAGTTGCGCGACCGTCTCGAATCGGAGCTGAAGGAAAAGTCGGAGCGGGTCACCACCGAGGAGTCAGCGCGCAAGCAGTCGCGCGACATCATCGACGTCACCCTCCCCGCCCGCATCCCCCACCTCGGGCACCTTCACCCCGTCACGATCATTCGCCGCGAGATGGAGACCATCTTCAGCGAGATGGGCTATTCGCTCGATCCCGGCCCCGAGGTCGAGAGCGACTGGTACAACTTCGAGGCGCTCAACTTCACGCCTGACCATCCCGCGCGCGACACGCAGGACACGTTTTTCCTTGACGCTGATGCGCCACCACGCGGCGAAGGCTCAAGCCGGCTTCCCTACCTGCTGCGCACGCACACATCCAACGTGCAGATCCGTTCGATGGAGAATCACACGCCGCCGGTGAAGGTCCTCTCCTGCGGCCGCGTCTACCGCCGCGACGAGATCACCATGCGCCGCTCGCCGATGTTCCACCAGGCGGAAGGCTTTCTGGTCGACAAAGGGATCCACATCGGCCACCTCCGCGCCACCCTCGAGCACTTCATCAAACGCCTCTTCGGCGCCGACTCCAAGATGCGCATGCGCCCCAGCTTCTTCCCCTTCACCGAGCCGTCTGCCGAAGTCGACATGTCGTGCGTCTTCTGCAAAGGCGCCGGCTGCGGCACCTGCTCGCAAACCGGCTGGATGGAGATCCTCGGCTGCGGCATGATCCATCCCCAGGTCCTGCGCAACGTCGGCATCGACCCCGAGGAGTGGAGCGGCTTCGCCTTCGGATTGGGATTAGACCGCTGCGCCATGATCAAGTTCGACATCCCAAACATCCGCACGCTGTTCGAGAACGATCTGCGGGTTTTGCAGCAGTTCTAGTGCCTAACGGCTTTTTCAACAGG
>DATLVW010000229.1:0-2736 GCA_035577085.1 Thermoanaerobaculia bacterium | reverse complement strand
GATCGGCGACCGGATCCGCCGCGACCTTGATGGCGTCAGCTGGGTCCACGCAGACCACGACCTAAACGCCTGACGTCTGCTTCGCGCAGCTCACGGCTCCCGGCCGCTGAGCAAGGCCCGCTCAAGCTTCATCAAAGCGTTGGAAGCCGCTCGCCTGCCGGATGATGCCGGCGGCTTCCGGGTGTGCGGTGGGGTTGTCACCTGAGCGTGAGTGCACCGACTGCGCCAGACATGGCGATGTACTGCACTACGCTGATCGAGATGACGAGCAACAGCGCCCGCGCTCCGGCCTCTCCCGAACGACGCGATTTCATCCGCGAGATCGTCGCCGCCGACGTGCGCGAGGGCAGAGTCTCGGAGGTCGTGACGCGCTTCCCGCCCGAGCCGAACGGATACCTCCACCTCGGCCACTCCAAGGCGATCGCGCTCAACTTCGGGATCGCCCAGGAGTTCGGCGGCCGCTGCCACTTGCGCTTCGACGACACCAACCCGATCGGGGAAGAGCAGGAGTACATCGACTCGATTCAGGAAGACATCCGCTGGCTCGGCTTCGACTGGGGCGAGCATCTCTACTTCGCCTCCGACTATTTCCACCAGCTCTACGACTGGGCCGTACACCTGATCAAGGCCGGCAAGGCCTACGTCGACGACCTCTCCGCCGACAAGATCCGGGAGCACCGCGGCACCCTCACAGAGCCGGGCAAGAACAGCCCCTGGCGCGACCGTTCGATCGATGAGAACCTCAACCTGTTCGAGCGCATGCGCGCGGGGGAGTTTCCGGACGGTGCCAGAGTGCTCAGGGCAAAGATCGACATGGCCTCGCCCAACATCAACATGCGCGACCCGGTGCTCTATCGGATCCTGCACGCAATCCACCCGCGGACCGGCGACGAGTGGTGCATCTATCCGCTGTACGACTTCGCCCACGGCCAGTCGGACGCAATCGAGGGCATCACCCACTCCCTCTGCACGCTCGAGTTCGAGGATCACCGACCGCTCTACGACTGGCTGCTCGAGAACCTGCCGGTGCCTTCGCGCCCGCACCAATACGAGTTCGCCCGCCTCAACTTCACGTACACCGTGCTCTCGAAGCGCTTCCTAGGGCGGCTTGTGAGCGAGGGCCACGTGCGAGGCTGGGACGATCCGCGCATGCCCACCCTCTCGGCCCTGCGCCGGCGCGGCTTCCCACCCGAGGGTCTGCGCAACTTCCTCGACCTGGTCTCGCTGGGAGGCAAGGGCACGAGCGCCGCCGAAATCGAGATGCTCGAGCACGAGGTCAGGGACGTGCTGAACCGGAGGGCGCTGCGACGCTTCGCCGTCCTGCGCCCGCTCAGGCTCGTGATCGAGAACTACCCAGAGGGGCAGGTCGAGGAGGTGGAGGCCGTCAACAACCCGGAGGATCCCTCGGCCGGGACACGCAAGGTGCCCTTCGCGCGCGAGCTCTGGATCGAACGCGACGACTTCATGGAGGACCCGCCACGCAAGTTCTTCCGCCTCGCCCCCGGCCGCGAAGTGCGTTTGCGCTACGCCTACTTCGTGACCTGCACCGACGTGGTCAAGGACGCGAGCGGCGAGATCGTCGAGCTCCGCTGCACCTACGATCCGGAGACACACGGCGGCGACGCCCCCGACGGGCGCCGGCCGAAGGCGACGCTGCACTGGCTCTCGTCCGAGCACGCCGTGCCCGCCCAGGTGCGTATCTATGACCGTCTCTTCACCCGCCCCGATCCCGGCGCTGACGGCGACCTCTACGCCGACCTCAACCCCAACTCGGAGACGGTGCTCCAGGAGTGCCTGGTCGAGCCTGCGCTCACGGAACTGCCGGTCGGTGAGACCGTGCAGTTCGAGCGCCTCGGCTACTTCTGCCCGGATCCCGACTCGACGCCCGGACGGCTCGTCTTCAACCGCACCCTCGGCCTCAGGGACACCTGGGCCAAGCTCCAGGCGCAGGCCGCCAGGCCATAACGACCTGTAGCAGCGCCGCGGCTCTTCAGGCCCCGGCGGTTCAGGGGGAAACACTGGCGGGCAGGTCCCTCCGAACAGGCCGGCCCCTGGATGGCGAGCCAGATGTTGGCCAGCGTCAAGGGCATGTCCGCGTGCACCACACCGAACGAAGCGAGCGCGTCCACGACCGAGGCTTCTTGTGGGGTGTCACAGCAGACCCGGACCTGCGCCAGGACGCCGATCGGCCGTTACCTGCGCGTGGGCGTGCGGCACAGGCTCAATCGCACTGCCGATCTGGATGGCGAGGTCGATGCGGAGCCGGGTTTGAAGATCCCGGGCGCTGTGCATCATTGCCCTGGCCGAGTTGGTTGAGCGGGGCTGTATCGAGGTGATCGTGACGACATTCTCGCCACGTCGATGTGACCGCATTGCCCGCGCGGGGATCGAGAAGCGCTCGCGCGCGGTGGCGTGGCCTTACTCGCAGGCACCCACCGAATCCCGGGGCTTGTGTCCCTAGGGACTTCAACCCCCATGTGTCCGAGGGGGGACTTGAACACCCATTCGAGTGATACATCACCAGATCGGTGATCCATCACCAGTCCAAGCTAACACGACAAGGGCCGGCCGGGCCCGCATTTCGCAAGCGTAAAGAGGCGGCAGCGCCGGCCCGTCCGGCCGGTCCAGGCGTGTGAACTGCGGAAACGACGAGGGCGCTGAGCCGGGATCGGGGCAGCACGCAGGGCCGGACCGCGGCAGCCGCAGCACGACGCTTAATCATCAGGGAAGCACAGT